>CANBQX010000131.1 GCA_947371775.1 Comamonadaceae bacterium | reverse complement strand
GCGACAAAGGGGTTGACGCCCCAAAAATTGCCCAAGACCAACATGGTGTAGGCGCCCAGGCCAAAAAAGGCCTGCTGACCGATAGACACCATGCCGCCGTAGCCCGCCAGCAAATTCCACATCAAGGCAAAAATGAAGTGGCATGCAATTTCCACAAATTCATGCATCCAGCTGGACTCTGCCCACAGCGGCAAACTCGCCGCAGCAATGACCGCCACCATGGCCACAACCAACAAAACCCGGGTGTAGGCGTGCCCACGCTCTACCGCAAACTGCTTTTCAATGAGGGAATTCATAGCCAGCCTTAACGCGTTTTAGGGAACAAGCCTTGGGGTTTGACCAAGAGCACAAACAAGAACATCAGGTGCCCTGCCCAAACGCCCCAGCCCGGATCGAGTCGAAAACCCACTTGCTGCGTCACGCCCAACAGCATGCTGCCCGCCAGCGTTCCCCAAAAGCTGCCCATGCCTCCCATGATGACCGCCTCAAACGCAAACAGCAGCAACATCGGACCATCCGAAGGCGCGACGGTGGTTCGCAAGCCTTGCAAGACACCCGCCATGGCGATCAGCACAAAGGCCAAAGCGGTCGCCAGGGCGTACACGTTCTTGGAGCGCAGGCCCATGAGTTCTGCGATTTCAGGGTCATCCGACACCGCTCGGAACGCACGACCTAAACGCGTATGGGCAAACAGCCACTGCAGACCCACGGTGGCAACGAGCGCGATCAGCAGAATCAGGGTCGGCAATACGCCCACAGCGAGCGATTCGCTCAGAGCCAAGCTTTGGATATTGAGGCCGCTGGATTCAATGGAGCGAGGGTCGGCGGAAAAAGTTTCCAGCAAAGCGTTTTGAATGACGATGGACAGGCCAAAGGTCACCACCAGCGAGGGTACGGGGTCTTTGCCCAACGTTTGATTCAGCACATAGCGCTGAATGGCATAGCCGAGCAAGGCGGCAATGGGCAGCACGACAACATCCGCCAGCCACGGGTTGAGGCCCCAGCCGTTGAGGGCTAAGGCACCAAAGGCACCCAAAATAATGAAGTCGCCATGCGCCGTATTGGTCAAACGCATGACACCAAACATCAAGGACAGGCCCAGCGCAAACAAGGTGTAAAGCCCACCCAGTAGCACGCCTTGTAGGAGCAATTCAAACATGCGGAGGTCTAGAAGTTAGAGGCCAAAATAGGCTTGCCGAATCTGCTCGCGCGTGAGATCAGACGACGTGCCCTGCAAAGAAACACGGCCTTCTTGCAGGCAATACAGGCGCTGGGTCATGCGCTGCGCCAGGCTCACATCCTGCTCTACCAGCACCACGGCCATGCCCTCGGACGTAATTTCTGGCAGCGCGTTGTAAATTTCGCGAACAACGATGGGCGCCAAACCGAGCGACAACTCGTCACACAGCAGCAACTCGGGGTTGCTCATCAGCGCCCGGCCTATGGCCACCATTTGCTGCTGGCCGCCCGACAACGAGGTGCTGGGTTGCTTGCGCTTTTCCTGCAGGATGGGAAAAAGCTTGAACAAACGATCCAGATTCCACGGCCCCGTGCGATTGGACTCGCGGCCCATCAACAGGTTTTCTTGCACCGACAAGGAAGGGAACAAACGCCGACCTTCGGGCACCAAGGCCAATCCCATCCGTACGATTTCACTGGGCGCGCGTCCGCCTACGGGCTCGCCTCGCCACTGAATTTGTGCGGACGGCACCTTGACCAGTCCGGTTAAGGCCTTCAACAAAGTGGATTTGCCTGCACCATTGGCGCCGATGATGGCCACGGCTTCGCCCTTGCCGACTTGCACGTCGATGCCAAACAAGGCCTGCGCATCACCGTAAAAGGCTTGCAGATCGCGGGTTTGAAGCAGGAGGTCGTTGTTACCGGACACCATTCACACCTCCAAGCCCATGTACACCCGCTGAACTTCGGGGTCTTCCATGACCTCTTGGGGCAAGCCATGGGCCAATTGCTGACCAAAGTTAATGACCAGCAAACGGTCTGCCACCGACAGCAAAGCGTGCACCACGTGCTCAATCCAGACCATGCTCACGCCGCTGGCTTTGATGCGCTGCAATTCAGCCACCAGCTCTTGGGCTTCGTGCTCGGTGAGCCCTCCCGCGATTTCATCCAGCAAGAGCACACGGGGGCGCGTAGCCAATGCGCGCGCCAACTCCAGCCGCTTGCGGTTGAGCAAGGTGAGCGAACCCGCAGCCTGGTTGGCAAATTTCTCCAGGCCTGTTTGGCCCAGCACTTCCACAGCCGTGTTCCAGGCCTGCTTCTCGGTTTCTTGCGCGCCAAAGCAGGCGGCCGTCACGAGGTTTTCAAATACCGACATGCCACCAAAAGGTTGTGGCACCTGGTAGCTGCGACCAATACCCAGTCGGCAGCGCTGGTGCGGCGCCAAGGCGGTGATGTTTTCGCCTTGGAACAACACACGCCCTTGGTCTACCGCGACGTCACCGGAGATCAGGTTGAACAAGGTGGTTTTGCCCGCTCCATTGGGGCCCAGGATTCCCAAGGTTTCGCCTGCGTTGACGTAGAGCGAAATATTCTGGGTGACTTGCAAAGCCCCATAGGACTTGCTCACCTGTTCCAAAGCCAGCAACGGAGCGGACACCTTGTCTTCCTTACATCAGCTTCAATGTGCCGCCGACGGGAATCGACTTGGCGGTTTCATTGTTAACGATGGTCAGCTCATAGCGGTGTTTCTGGCCTTTGTTCCATTGACCGAGCACCAGGGGTGTCTTGCTGACATTTTTGAAGGGGCCTTGGCCACCCCAAGCCACATCACCCACGACCGTTTTCATTTTGGTTCCGGCCACAGCGTCGCGCACGTCCGTTGCCTTCAGCGACTTGCTGCGCTTCAATGCATCAGTGGCGACTTCGAACAAAGCATGGGCAAAACCAATGGGTTGGGTCCACTGCTTCTTGGTGCTGGTCTCGTACTGCTCAGCCAGCGCTTTGGCGCTTTGCTTGGTCAGGCTCGACGCAAAGGGGTGCGAAGGGCTCCACCACACTTCGGTGGAAAGGCCTTCGCCCAAATCGCCCAAGGCTTCGATCGCGCCGGGGAACAGCAGGGCTTTGCCCAAAGTAATGACCTTGGGTTTGAAACCCTGTTGCTTGGCTTGCGTGAGGAAAGTTTTTGCATCCGGAGGAATCACCACACCGGTGACGATCTCGACACCGTCTTTTTTGAACGCTGCGATTTGGGCAGAGAAATCTTGCGTACCGTTTTGAAAACGGCCTGGATCGGTGAGTGAGTAACCCATGGCGGACAAGGGTTTGGGGAAGCCGAGCTCTTTGTCGCCCCAGGCATTGCCGTCACCGTCATTGGGGAACAAACCGCCCACTTTTTTGTTGGTCTTGACCGATTGCCAACCGTTGGTGAAATTGGCAATCACGTCTTCCAGTCCCCAGAAGATGTGGTAGGTGAAGTTAAAGCCGGTGGCCGGATTGCCCTTGCGGCCAAAGAACCAGGGCTGCCATGGCACGACGCTGGAAATGCAGGGCACTTCATTGAGTTCGCACACGTCGCTGACAGGATTGGCAGTCTCAGGCGTGCCTGCGGTCAACACGAGTGCGACTTTGTCCTTGAGCACCAGGTCACTGGCCACTTCGCCTGCGCGGTTGGGGTTGGACTGGCTGTCTTTCAAAATAATCTGCACAGCGTGCTTTTTGCCACCGATGTCTATGCCGTCCTTGAAGGCGGCGGTCATTTGTTCAATGACCCATTTGTCGGCTTCACCGAAAGGCGCGAGTGGGCCAGTCTGGGGGGATACGTAGCCAATCTTGACCACGTCCGCAGCCCAAACCAATGGGCTGACGCTGGACACGGCGGCAATCGCCATACCTTGGGTAAATGTTCTACGGGAAAAGTTCATAGCAGTCTCCTAGTGGTTGGTGTGTAAAACGCGGGAAAAAATCAATGTGGGCGACGCCCCTCCAATGCGTCTTGCAGCAAAGCAAGCAAGGGTTCAGGCATCAAGGGTCGGGGATTGGGGTATTGGTTTTGCAGCGCAATTTCCAGCGCCTTGTGCAGATCCTGCTCTTGCAGACCCAATTCCTTCAAAGAGGTAGGTGCGCCGTTGTCATGCGCAAGGTCGTACACCGCCTGTGCGGCGGACACGGTACTGGGCACACCCAGCGCAGTTTGTATCCGCTGCATCGCCAGCGGCGCAGCGCTGGCGTTGTAGGCCAGCGCATGGGGCAGCACGACGGTATGGGTTTGCGCATGGGGCAGATTGAAGCTGCCGCCCAGCGTATGGCAGAGCTTGTGGTGCAAGGCCATGCCGACGTGGCCCAGCACACTTCCGCACAGCCACGCGCCATACAGCGCATCGTGCCGCGCCTCGGGGAGCTGCGTCTGCTGTTTCAACCGGGGAATGGCGCGGCCCAGTGCTGCAATCCCTTCGGCAGCCATCAGGTCAATGATGGGGTTGCCATCGACCGCGTAGAGGCCTTCGGCGGCATGGGCAATGGCGTTCATGGCGCTGGTGACACTCAAATCCACCGGCAGGCTGTAGCTGAGCTCGGGGTCGTAAATCACGGTACGCGGCAGCACCCGCGCATCGCGACCGGTCTTTTTCAAACCGTCCTGGGTGATGCCGTAAATCGGCGTCATTTCTGAGCCTGCGTAGGTGGTGGGAATAGCCAAGATCGGCAAGCCCGAATCCAAGGCAATTGCCTTGCCCAAGCCGGTGGTACTGCCGCCACCCACGGCGACGGCGCAGTCGGCACCCAACTCCCGTGCGACGGCACGCGCTTGCTGCGCAGTCTCAAGGGGTACGTGCATCACCGCACGGTCGAATATGCCTACCGACTTGTCGCCCAGAAGTTCACTCACCCGCTGGGCCAGCGCATATTGTTCTGGCGTGCACAGGACCAAGGCACGGGTGCAGCCCATGGCGACTATTTCAGCGCTCAATTGCTGAAGACTGCCCGCTCCAAAGACGACCCTGCCGGGCAATGGGGAATGAACAAACGCACGCATAAAAATATCAAGGCCGGGCGTAGTGCGGCGCGATCTGCGCGTCGACATTGACCCAAATGCTCTTGACTTGGGTGTACTCGCGCATGGCGTCAAAACCCATCTCGCGGCCGTAACCCGACATGCCCGAACCTCCGAAGGGGGAGCCTGGATTCACCCGCTTGTAGCAGTTGATCCACACCATGCCGCTCTTCATGTCGCGGGCAAACTTGTGCGCACGCTGCAAATTATTGGTCCACAGGCCGCCGCCCAGTCCGTATTCGGTGCTGTTGGCAATTTGCAAGGCCTCCTGGTCGTCTTTGAAGGTGAGAACTGTGACGAAAGGACCAAACACTTCTTCCTGGGCAATGCGGTCCCGCCAGCCGGATGCGCGAACAATGGTGGGCTCCACGTAGCAACCGTTGGCCAGATCACCTGTGGGTGCTTTACCGCCCGACAGTACCTCACCGCCCTGGCTGCGTGCGACCTCGACGTAGCTCAACACACGATCGCGGTGCTGCAGGCT
>CANBQX010000130.1 GCA_947371775.1 Comamonadaceae bacterium | reverse complement strand
GTGCCGGCCAGAGTGGTCGAGCTCATGCAACAAAGCCTGGGAGCCAAAGCATGAACGCCGCACAGTTTGGCAAGGTCGCCGTGCTCATGGGGGGCGCGTCTGCGGAGCGCGAGATTTCCCTGCTCTCGGGCAACGGAGTGTTGCAGGCACTTCGCTCTAAGGGCGTAGATGCCCATGCCTTCGATCCGGCTGAGCGCGAACTCTCGGAACTGAAGACCGAAGGTTTTAAACGCTGCTTTATCGCACTGCATGGCCGCTTCGGTGAGGACGGCACGGTGCAGGGCGCGCTCGAATTGCTGGGCATCCCTTACACCGGCTCAGGGGTGATGGCCTCCAGCATTGCCATCGACAAGGTCATGACCAAGCGCGTGTGGATGGCCGAAGGCATTGCCACACCCCGGTACAAAGTGTTGCACCAGGGAAACTTTGAGCGCCACGAGGCCATAGAGATTCCCGATACGTTGGGTTTGCCGCTCATCGTCAAACCCGCTCGCGAAGGCTCCTCCCTGGGCGTGACCAAGGTCATGGGCTATTCGGGCATGACCGAGGCGGTCGATTTGGCGGGCCAGCTGGATGCGGACATCCTGTGCGAAGAGTGCATTGAAGGCGACGAAGTGACCTGCCCCGTGATTGGCGAAGGTGCCAACGCACGCGCACTGCCAGTGATACGCATCGTGGCGCCCGAAGGTAATTACGACTACCAGCACAAATACTTCACCGACGACACGCATTACTTGGTGCCCTCGGGGCTCCCTGAAGGTGAAGAAGAGGCGATTCAAGCGCTGGTACTCAAGGCCTACCGTGTGCTGGGCTGTCGTGGCTGGGGACGCATCGACGTCATGATCGACGGCAAGACACGCAAACCCTATTTGCTGGAGATCAACACCTCACCAGGTATGACGGGTCACTCGCTGGTGCCGATGTCGGCCCGGGCCGCTGGCACCAGCTACGAGGACCTGTGCCTGCAAATCTTGTCGCTGGCCGCGCTGGACAGCAGTCCGCGCGCAAGGAGCGCCCCATGAACCGCTCAGAGAACACGGCAATGGACTTGCGCATGATGAACGGATTGGCCTTGGTGCTGTTTGCTATTTTTGTGGGTTCGGTGCTGGTGGCGGCTACGCGCTGGGTGTCCAACCGCTCGGTGTTTGCCCTCAACAACATTACGGTGCTGGGCGATGTCACCCATGCAAACGTCCCCACCGTGCGCGCCCATGTGGTCTCACGGGTTACGGGATCATTTTTCAGCGTCGATTTGGCTCGCACCCGCACCGTGCTGGAAGCCATGCCCTGGGTGCGCCACGCAGTGGTGCACCGTGACTTCCCCAACAAGCTGCGCGTGCAATTGCAGGAACACCAAGTGGCTGCTTACTGGGGTGACTCCAACGAGCCCCGCTTGCTCAACACCTTTGGCGAAGTGTTTGACGCCAATGTGGGAGAAGTCGAAGTCGACGACCTGCCGCATCTCAACGGCCCGCTGGCCCAAAGCGCCACGGTGCTGGCGGCCTACCACGCACTGGCGCCCCAATTTTCCGCCATGGATTTGACAGTGGATAGCCTGGAGTTGACCAACCAAGGCAGCTGGCGTGTCGGCCTGAATGGGGGTGCCGTGATCGAAGCAGGTCGCGGTGATTTGGAACAAGTTCAAACCCGTGTCGGGCACTTTCTCAAAACACTGACGCGCGTGTTGGCACGTTACCAGCGCCCTGCCGGCGCGCTGGAATCTGCCGACTTGCGCCACGAAAACGGTTACGCCATCCGGTTGCGCGGCGTCAGCACCCTTGCCGCTGTGGCACCCACCCCTTGAAGACTTACAAACAGGTACGAAACTATGGCCCGTGAATACAAAGATTTGGTTGTCGGACTGGACATCGGAACCGCCAAAGTAATGGCGGTCGTTGCAGAAGTACTGCCTGGCGGCACCCTGCGCCTGGCCGGCTTTGGCTCGGCGCCCAGCAACGGCCTCAAGCGCGGAGTGGTGGTCAATATTGACGCCACGGTGCACAGCATTCAGCAAGCACTCAAAGAAGCTGAGCTGATGGCCGACTGCAAGATTACCCGCGTCTACACCGGCATCACTGGCAGCCACATTCGCGGCATCAACTCCAGCGGCATGGTAGCCATTAAGGACCGGGAGGTTACCCAAGCTGATGTGACGCGCGTGGTGGAAACCGCCAAAGCGATTCACATTTCCAGCGACCAGCGCCTGCTGCTGGTGGAGCCGCAAGAGTTCATCATCGACGGCCAGGATGTGAAAGAGCCCATCGGCATGAGCGGCATGCGCCTGGAAGCCAAAGTGCATATCGTGACCGGTGCGCAAAGTGCAGCCGAGAACATCATCAAATGCGTGCGCCGCTGCGGCCTGGAAGTCGAGCAGCTCATGCTCAACCCTTTGGCATCAAGCTTGTCGGTGCTGACCGAAGACGAGCGCGAGTTGGGTGTGGCGCTGGTGGATATTGGCGCGGGCACCACTGACATTGCCATCTTCACCAACGGCGCCATCCGCCACACCGCCGTGATCCCTATCGCAGGCGACTTGATCACCAGCGACATTGCGATGGCGCTGCGCACACCGACCAAAGACGCCGAAGAAATCAAGGTCGAAAGCGGTCACGCAAAACAGGTTCTGGTCGACCCCGACGTGCAGGTGGAAGTGCCCGGTCTGGGCGACCGCAGCCCGCGCATGCTGAGCCGCCAGGCGCTGGCTGGCGTGATCGAGCCGCGCATCGAAGAAATTTTCACCCTGGTGAACCAGGTGATGCGTGAGTCGGGCTTCGAAGAAGTGCTGTCGTCGGGCATCGTGCTCACCGGTGGCAGCTGCGTCATGCCGGGCATGGTGGAACTGGGCGAAGACATCTTCCTCAAGCCGGTGCGCCGCGGTATTCCGCTGTACTCCAACGCATTGGCCGACATGGTGGCCCAGCCCCGCGCCGCAGTGGTCATGGGCTTTCTGGAAGAGGCCCGCATCGCACGCATGCGGGGCATCAAAGTGGCGCAAAAAAGCGGCTCGGTGAAGAGTGCTTTTGGCCAGATCCGAGACTTCTTCGCGGGGAACTTTTAAATGCATCAATTTATACCGTTTGAAACGCAAAAATTGGCCTCGCACAAGGCACAATTGCGGTGGCTGCCGCGCGCCGGGCCGCCTCAGCGAAGTTCCACTTTTTTGACACCTGTTTTTTCATTTTCCGTTTGCAAAACCATTAGGAGCTCCGCATGTCCATCGAACTAATTGAAGACGAATCGTTCAACCAAGGCACCTTGATCAAGGTCATTGGCGTGGGTGGCGGCGGAGGCAACGCAGTCGAATACATGATCCAGTCCTCGGTCAATGGCGTGGAGTTCATTTGCGCTAACACCGATGCCCAGGCACTCAACCGCAGCAGCGCACACCGCCGCATCCAGTTGGGCGAAAGCGGCCTGGGCGCGGGCAGCCGCCCCGACAAGGGCAAGCTGTCGGCCGAGCAGGCAGAAGCCGACATCCGCATTGCGCTGGAAGGTGCCAACATGCTCTTCATCACCGCCGGCATGGGCGGCGGCACCGGAACCGGCGCCGCTCCCATCATCGCCAAGGTGGCCAAAGAGATGGGCATCCTGACCGTGGGCGTGGTGACCAAGCCCTTCGAGTTTGAAGGCGGCCCGCGCATGAAAAATGCGGATGCCGGTCTGGCCGAGTTGGAAAACAACGTGGACTCCCTGATCGTGGTGCTCAACGAGAAACTGCTCGAAGTCCTGGGCGACGACGTGAGCCAAGACGAGGCCTTTGCCTATGCCAACGACGTGCTGAAAAACGCCGTGGGCGGTATCGCCGAAATCATCAACGTACCGGGCCATGTGAACGTCGACTTTGAAGACGTGCGCACCGTCATGAGCGAGCAAGGCAAAGCCATGATGGGCACCGCCTTGGCCAAGGGTCCGGACCGCGCCCGCATTGCCGCTGAGCAAGCCGTGGCCTGCCCCCTGCTCGAAGGCATTGACCTGTCTGGCGCCAAGGGCGTTCTGGTGCTGATCACCGCGGCCAAAGGCTCGCTCAAACTGAGCGAATCCAAGCTGGCGATGAACACCATCCGCGCCTTTGCCTCGTCCGAAGCCCATGTGATTTACGGTACCGCCTACGACGATAACCTGGGCGACCAGGTGCGCGTGACCGTGGTTGCGACCGGTCTGGGTCGCCAAGGTACACACCGCCGCACAGCGCCCCCGCTGCAAGTGCTGCGCACCGGTACCGACAACGTACCGTTCAACGTTCCCACCCTGAACAACCCGGTAGGCAACACCGGCGTGCAGCGTGGCTCCAGCGTTGGCCCCATGGCCTCCATGGGTGGCGCAAGCGCTGGCACCAGCATGGGCGCGGGCGCCGCACCCCAGGCGGACTACGGCACCATGAGCACACCCGCTGTCTGGCGCGGAACCCGCACCTCCGCAGCGCAAAAAGTGGACGCCTTGTCCAGCGGCGGCATGGACGATTACGAAATCCCAGCGTTCTTGCGCAAGCAAGCGGATTGAACAGCCTTGACGGTCCTCTAAGGTAACTTGCATGCTGGCCCTTCGGGGCCAGCACTGCTTTTACAATCCCCCAGTGCTCAAACAAAGAACCCTCAAATCCATCACGCGCGCTGTAGGTGTTGGCTTGCACAGCGGCCAGCGGGTGGAGATCACTCTGCGGCCCGCGGCGCCCAACACTGGCATCGTGTTCCGGCGGGTGGATTTGCCTCACCCCGTAGACATTGCGGTGTCCACTGAAGCGGTGACGGATACGCGTTTGGCGTCCACCCTATCGGCCGGCGGCGCAAAGGTGCACACCGTAGAGCATTTGATGTCGGCCTGCGCGGGTTTGGGCGTGGACAACATGGTGGTGGACATCACCGCCGAAGAGGTTCCCATCCTGGACGGCTCGGCGGCTTCGTTTGTGTTCTTGCTGCAAAGTGCCGGCATTGAGATGCAAAACGCGCCTCGGCGCTTTATCCGTATCAAAGCGCCCATCACCGTGCGCGAAGGCACGCCCGGCAACGAAAAATGGGCCACGCTAGAGCCTTTTCATGGCTTCAAGCTCACCTTTGCGATTGACTTCAACCACCCGGCAGTGGACTCGACGGGTCAGATGGTGGAGTTTGATTTGAGCGTGGGCTCGTATGCGCGCGACATTGCCCGCGCCCGCACCTTCGGCTTCACCAAAGATGTGGAAATGATGCGCTCCAATGGTTTGGCGCTCGGTGGCGGTTTGGACAATGCCATCGTGATGGACGACTACAAAGTGCTCAACGCGGACGGACTGCGCTACGACGATGAGTTTGTGAAACACAAAATTTTGGACGCCATGGGCGACCTGTACATCGTCGGCATGCCACTTTTGGCGCACTACCGCGCCCACCGCTCGGGCCATGCGCTGAACAACCTGCTGTTGCGCCAGCTCCAGGCCCAACCCGAAGCCTGGGAAGTCGTAACTTTTGAAGAAGAGCGCAAGGCCCCCGCCGGATTCGCGCAACTCGCGCCCCAGTGGTAAGGCGCCGCGCGCCTAGCTCAAGCACTTAGCGGCTACGGCCTGCCC
>CANBQX010000129.1 GCA_947371775.1 Comamonadaceae bacterium | reverse complement strand
TTGGGCGAAGACGGGCCCACGCACCAGTCGATTGAGCACGCCGCCTCGCTGCGCCTGATCCCGAACTTGGACGTCTGGCGTCCGGGCGACACGGCCGAAACCGCCGTGGCCTGGACCGTGGCGCTGCAAAACGCCCACAAGCCCACCGCGCTCTTGCTCTCGCGCCAAAACATCAGCTACGCGCCCAAGGCCGACTCCGCAGCGGCCCCCAACGCCAGCGGCCTGGACGCCATCAGCAAAGGCGCTTATGTGTTGGCCGAGCCGGCAGAAGTCGGCCTGAAAAAGAAAGCACAGGCAGTCATCATCGCCACGGGCTCCGAAGTGCAACTTGCGCTGAAGGCGCAGGAGCTGCTGGCTGCCCGCAAGATTGCAGTGCGCGTGGTCTCCATGCCCAGCACCACCACCTTTGACCTGCAAAGCGCGGCCTACAAATCCGAAGTGTTGCCTGCGGGCCTGCCCCGCATCGCGGTGGAAATGGGCTCGACCGGCGGTTGGTGGAAATATGGCGTGACCGCCGTCGTGGGCATCGACACCTACGGCGAATCCGCCCCCGCGCCTGTCTTGTTCACGCACTTCGGCTTCACGCCGGAGAACGTGGCCGACACGGTGCAAGCCGCGCTGCAGCGCAAGAAATAAACCGGTTTCAATTTTTAACTTCCAAGGAGCCCCCCATGGCGATCAAAGTAGGTATCAACGGATTCGGCCGCATCGGCCGCATGGTGTTTCGCGCTGCGGTGCAAAACTTCTCTGACATTGAAATCGTCGGCATCAACGACCTGCTCGAGCCTGATTACCTGGCTTACATGCTGCAGTACGACAGCGTGCATGGCCGCTTCAAGGGCGAGGTGTCGGTACAAGACGGTGCGCTCATCGTCAATGGCAAAAAAATCCGCCTCACGCAAGAGCGCGACCCGGCCAACCTGAAGTGGGCCGACGTCGGTGCCGATGTGGTGATTGAAGCCACCGGCTTGTTTTTGGACAAAGTCACGGCAGAAAAACACCTGGCCGCTGGCGCCAAAAAAGTCATCTTGTCGGCGCCCAGCAAGGACGACACGCCCATGTTTGTGTTCGGCGTGAACCACGCCACCTACGCCGGTCAAGCCATCGTCTCGAACGCGTCCTGCACCACCAATTGCCTGGCACCGATTGCCAAGGTCTTGCACGACAAATGGGGCATCAAGCGCGGTCTGATGACCACAGTGCATGCTGCGACCGCCACCCAAAAAACGGTGGACGGCCCCAGCAACAAAGACTGGCGCGGCGGACGCGGTATTTTGGAAAATATCATTCCCTCCAGCACTGGCGCGGCCAAGGCGGTGGGCGTGGTGATTCCTGAACTCAACAAAAAGCTCACCGGCATGTCCTTCCGCGTGCCGACCAGCGATGTGTCGGTGGTGGACCTGACCTGCGAACTCAACACCAGCGCCACGCTGGCCGAGATTTGCGCCGAGATGAAAGCCCAAAGCCAGGGCGCCTTGAAGGGCGTGCTGGGCTACACCGAAGACAAAGTGGTGGCCACCGACTTCCGCGGCGATGCCCGCACCTCGATCTTTGATGCCGATGCAAGCATCGCGCTGGACGGCACCTTCATCAAAGTCGTGAGCTGGTACGACAACGAGTGGGGCTACTCCAACAAGTGCCTGGAAATGGTGCGCGTCGTCAGCGCTTAAGGCGTTTTAATGGCTGCGTCCAAGCCTCCTGCACCGTTGCGCCCACTGCCACGGCTGATTTTTGCCAGCCGTTGGCTGCAGTTGCCCTTGTACCTGGGCTTGATCTTGGCGCAAGGGGTGTATGCCTTCCATTTCTGGGTGGAGCTGGTGCACCTGCTGGAGGCTGCGTTTGGCAGCCAAGCCGCGCTGCAGGCGCTGGTGGACAGCGCGGGCTACCAGTCCAACGTGCCACTGACCGCGCTCAACGAGACGCTGATCATGCTGGTGGTGTTGGCGCTGATTGACGTCGTCATGATCTCCAACCTCTTGATCATGGTGATCGTGGGCGGCTACGAGACCTTTGTCAGTCGCATGGACCTTGAGGGCCACCGCGACCAGCCCGAGTGGCTGGACCATGTGAACGCCTCGGTGCTCAAGGTCAAGCTCGGCATGGCCATCATCGGCATCAGCTCGATCCACCTGCTCAAGACCTTCATCAACGCTGCCAATTACGACGTCAAGGTGCTGATGTGGCAAACCGTGATTCACATCACGTTCTTGCTCAGCGCGCTGGCGATTGCCTATACCGACCGCTTGCTGGCGTCCACGCGCTCCATCAAGTACTGAGCTTCAGGCGCGCAGCGACCTAGAACTGGTCCGGGTTCTTGCCCTTGAAGGGCGCATAAAAGGCCTGGATGGCGGCCATGTCGGCCTCCAGATTGCCGGTGGGCTCAAACACCGGGCCCAAGCCGCTGACCTTGCGCTCGTAGTCCATAAAGGCCATCACGATGGGCACCTGGGCACCGGTGGCGATGTAATAAAACCCGGTCTTCCAATAGCGCGCTTTGCTGCGCGTGCCCTCGGGCGGTACGACGAGTTGCAGGGGGCCGTCTGCGGCTTGCAGCTCCGCCACGGACGCGGCCACTACGTTGTTGGCGCTTTCGCGGCGAATGGGAATGCCACCCAGCCACATCATCAGGCCGCGAAAGGGCGGTTTGAAGATTTGCTCTTTGCCCATCCAGTAAATATTCAAGCGCAGGGCAAAGGCCACCATCAAGGTGTAGGGCAAATCCCAGTTGCTGGTGTGGGGCGCGGCGATCAGCACGCTGGTGCGGCCGTTGGGGGGCAATTGGCCGACCACTTTCCAGCCGGTGAGTTTGAGAAAGGCCAGTGAAAAACCGCGCAACACGGTGTTCACCACCGGGGTATCAAAAATGGTCCGATGCATACAACGTTTATCAAACAAAAAAATTAGTGCAGAACCGCGTCGTGGTCCGCGTCATGGCGCTGGGCCGGGTCCACATGGGTCATGAGGTTGAGCACGCGGTGGCGGCGCATGACGGCCGCGCGCGCGGCCACAGCAATGTTGTGGCCTTCTTCGACGGTGAGGTTGGCGTCCACTTCGATGTGCGCGTCCACCACCACCATGTCGCCCATTTTGCGGGTGCGCACGTCATGCACACCGGCCACGCCGGGTGTCTCACGCAATGTGCTGCGGATCGCCTCCACCTCTTCTTCGTCAATGGCGCGGTCCATCAGGTCGTGCAACGCGTCCCAGCCAAAGCTCCAGCCCATCTTGCCCACCATCAGGCCCACCACCAGCGCGGCGATCGGATCCAGCATGGGGTAGCCCATCAGGTTGCCGATGAGCCCCAGGCCCACCACCAGGCTCGACGCCGCATCCGAGCGCGCATGCCAGGCGTTGGCCACCAGCATGCTGGACTTGACCAACTTGGCCACACGCAGCATGTAGCGAAACAGCAGCTCTTTGGCCGCCAGTGCGGCCAGCGCCACCCACAGCGCCACCGGGTGCGCGGTGGGAATGCTCGCAGGCGTTTCCAGCTTGCCCACGGCAGACCAAACCATGCCCGCACCCACACCCAGGAGCAGCAGGCCCAGCACCAGGGACGCTGCGTTTTCAAAACGCTGGTGGCCATACGGGTGGTCGAGGTCTGCGTCTTTTTGGCTCTGGCGACCTGCCAGCAGCACCACAAAGTCGGCGACCAGGTCTGAGAGCGAGTGCACGCCATCGGCCACCAGGCCCTGCGACTTGGCGAGCACACCCACCGCGATTTGCGTGGCCGACAAAACGACGTTGACTGCCACACTCACCCAGGTCGTGCGGGAGGCTGCTTTGGCCCGCTCGGCCGGGGTGTGGCTGCTGTGCTCGGAGTCGTCGTCGATTTCGGTGAATTGCATGGCAGTGCCTTTTAGCTCAGGTGCTTGCCGACAATGCCGGCCAGCTCAAACATGTCCACCGTTGGCTTGCCAAACACCGCTTGCAGCTTGGCGTCTGCGTGGATATTGCGTTTGTTCGCCGGGTCTTGCAGACCCTGGGCCTTGATGTAGTCCCACAAGAGACGGATCACTTCGGTGCGGGCCACAGCGACGTTGCCAATCACCGCGGCCAGCGCGGCGCTGGGTTGCTTGGCGCTGGCGGCCGTGGTTTTGCGCGGGGCCTTGGCGGTTTTGACGGCGACCTTTTTGGCCGCAACTTTTGCGACTGCCTTTTTAGCGACTGCTTTCTTCGCGGGCGCTTTGGCCGCAGTCTTGGCGGCAGCTTTCACCGCAACGGTTTTTGCTGCAGCCGTTTTGCGTGGCGGGAATTTGCTGGGTGCAAATTCGAAGTTCACTTTGTCGGCGGCTGCGTCCCAGGCCAACATGGCTTTAAAGGCGCGGCGCGTGCGCATGCTGACAAACTTGTCGAGCAAATCGGTTTTGCCGGTGGCCAGCAATTTCTCCATTTGCTCGCGGGCAATGGGCTGCTGCAAGATGATCTGGCCGCTCTTGAAATCGCAGCTGGGTGTGGCCTGCTCTAGGGTGGGCACCGAGCGTGCGCACACATAGTTTTTGCCATGCTCAAACACACTGCCGCCACACTTGGGGCACGCGCCCAGGGATTGCTGTTGTGAAAAATCAATCAGCTCGCCGGACTCTTCGCCGGCCTTGTCGTCGCCAAAGTCAAACTCCAGTTTGTAGTTCTGGGTCTCGTCGTCAAACTTGATCACCATCTCCGCGGTGAAGGGCCAACCGGCCTTGCTGCGAAAGCCGTCTAGCGGCCCGATCTTGCGGTCGGTCATGAATTGCTCCACTTCGGCCAACTCGAAGGTGCGTCCGGCCGGTGATTTGCCGAACGAAAAGCCGCAGCCTTCTTCGCCGCCGGTGGCGCCCGTGCAGGTATAGCGGCGGTAGTTTTCGCGCACGATGCCGCCGCATTTCGGACACTGAGCCGCCAGGGTGGCGTAGTCCCCTGGAATGGTGTCGCGGTCGTACTCTTTGGCTTTGCGCACCATGCGTTCGGTCATGGCGGCAATTTCCGCCATGAATACTTCGCGCTTGAGCTTGCCTTGCTCCATCAGTGCCAGCTTGTATTCCCACTCCCCCGTGAGTTCGGCTTTGGAGAGCTCTTCCACATCGAGGCCGCGCAGGAGTGTCATCAGCTGAAAAGCCTTGGCCGTGGGAATCAGCTCGCGGCCTTCGCGCAGCATGTATTTCTCGGCAATCAGGCCTTCAATAATGCTCGATCGGGTTGCAGGCGTGCCCAGACCTTTTTCCTGCATGGCTTCGCGCAGCTCCTCGTCTTCTACCGTCTTGCCTGCGCCCTCCATGGCGCCGAGCAAGGTGGCTTCGGAATAACGCGCAGGCGGCCGGGTTTTGAGCCCCTTGGCTTCCACCGATTCGGCGCGCACTTTCTCGCCACTGGCCACCGGCACCAGGCTTTGGCCCTTGTCGCCGTCTTTGGCGTCTTCGACTTCGTTGGCTGCTTCTTTGCCATAGATGGCCAGCCAGCCTGGGTTCACCAGCACCTTGCCTTCGGTCTTGAAGTGGTGCTCTGCCACCTTGGAAACGCGGGTCGTGACCTGGTACTGCGCGCTGGGAAAGAACACGGCCAAAAAGCGGCGCGCCACCAGGTCGTAAACCTTTTGTTCGGCCTCACTCAGGCCGCTGGGCGCTTGCAGCGTGGGGATGATGGCAAAGTG
>CANBQX010000128.1 GCA_947371775.1 Comamonadaceae bacterium | reverse complement strand
TGGCCTTTTACGCAGTGGGAGTGGCCGCATTCGACCAAGGTGCGCAGTCTGCTGACCCTGGGCTTGCCGATTGGCGTGACGTATTTTGCCGAGACCAGCGCCTTTGCCCTGATTGCCCTGCTGGTGGCACGCTTTGGCAGCAACCAGGTAGCCGCCCACCAAATTGCGCTGAATTTCACCTCGCTGATTTTTATGGTGCCACTGAGTGTGGGTGTGGCCGTTTTAACGCGCGTGGGCCACGCCCTGGGCGCGGGTGACGCCCGTGCCGCCCAGTTTCGCGCCTGGATTGGGGTGGCACTGGCGCTGGCATTTGCATTGGTATCGGCCACCCTCATCGCCTGGTGGCGCTTTGAGATTGCCGGTCTATACACCGACAACGCGGTCGTGGTCTCGCTGAGCGCAGAACTCTTGCTGCTGGCGGCGGTGTTTCAGCTATCCGACGCGGCGCAGGTGGTGACTGCCGGTGCGATTCGCGGTTACAAAATCACCCGCGCACCCATGCGGGTGCAATTGCTGGCGTTTTGGGTGGTGTCGCTGCCGCTGGGCTATGTCTTGGGCATTGCGCCGCAATGGGCGCCCGACTGGCTGCGTGCGCTGCCGTGGTTTCCAGCCCAGCCCATGCAGGCCGCCGGTTTTTGGGTGGCGCTGGTGTTCGGCCTGACCGTGGCGGGCGCGGGCTTGCTGCTTCTCTTGCGGCAGGTTGCGCATGCCCACCTCGCCGACGCGCCCAGCGACGCGGCTCAGGCTGACTCCCGATGAGCGCGCTACCGGCACTGCCCTTTCACCTCTGCCTGGCAGGCCCCACCGCGGCAGGCAAAACGGCTGCGGCACTGGCGATTGCGCAAGTCCACGACTGCGAAATCATCAGCGTCGACTCGGCGCTGGTCTACCGCGGCATGGACGTGGGCACGGCCAAACCCAGCGCAGCCGAACTGGCGTCGGTGCCGCACCATCTGATCAACATCCGCGACCCTCTGCAGGCCTACAGCGCGGCCGAATTTGTGACCGATGCCAGCGCCTTGATTCACGCCATCAGCGCACGCGGCAAACTGCCGCTGCTGGTGGGCGGCACCATGCTGTATTTCAAAGCCCTCCTGGACGGCATCGACCCCATGCCCGCCGCCAACGCCCGCATCCGTGCAGAGATTGAAGCGCAGGCACAGACCCAAGGCTGGCCCGCCCTGCACGCAGAGTTGGCGCAGGTGGACCCCATCACGGCCGCGCGACTGGCGCCCGCCGACAGCCAGCGCATCCAGCGCGCGCTGGAGGTGTTTCGCATTTCGGGCTTGCCTTTGTCCCACTTTCATGCCCGCCAAAGCCGCGCCGCTGACGATGCGGTGGCCGATTCAGGCCCCCTCATTTCGCTGGAACCGCTAGACCGCGCCTGGCTGCACACACGCATCGCCGAACGCTTTGACCAGATGCTGGCGGAGGGCTTGGTGGAAGAAGTGCAAACCCTGCGTGCGCGGGGCGATCTGCACCCCGACTTGCCGTCCATGCGCTGTGTGGGCTACCGCCAGGTGTGGGAGGTGCTCGACGGCAAATCGCCCCAGGCCGAGTTGCGCGACAAAGGTATTTTTGCCACCCGCCAACTGGCCAAGCGCCAGATCACCTGGCTGCGCTCCATGCCGCAGCGTCACGTGATTGCCTGCGACGTACCGGATCCGCTGACGCAAGTACTGCAAACCGTGAACCATCTTCTGGAGCGTGCGCCCTGATGCTGCAAGTCAAAGACCTGTCCAAGCACTACGGCAGCACCGCCGTATTCAGCCACGTCAGCCTGGATGTGGCGGCCGGCGAATTTGTGGCGCTCATGGGCGAATCGGGCGTGGGCAAATCAACCTTGCTCAATTGCATGGCAGGGCTGGACCCCTGGGACAGCGGCAGCGTGCAGCTGGACGGCGTCGATGTAGGCGCCTTGAGCGACGACCAGCGCGCTGCGCTGCGGCGGGAAAAAATCGGTTTTGTGTTCCAGGCCTTTCACGTGCTGCCCCACTTGGATGTGACGCAAAACGTGGCCCTGCCCTTGCTGCTGCTGGGCCGGCCCGACGCGGCCCGCGTGGCCGCCATGCTGAAGGCGGTGGGCTTAGAGGGCTTGGGCGCGCGTTTGCCGCAACAGCTCAGCGGCGGGCAGTTGCAGCGCGTGGCCATTGCGCGTGCGCTGGTCCACAACCCGCGGCTGATATTGGCGGACGAGCCCACCGGCAACCTGGA
Organism: Comamonadaceae bacterium; assembly: GCA_947371775.1. Lineage (GTDB taxonomy): Bacteria > Pseudomonadota > Gammaproteobacteria > Burkholderiales > Burkholderiaceae_C > Allorhodoferax. The sequence continues at coordinate 3,416 of CANBQX010000128.1, read as the reverse complement.
CCCTGAGACTGCTGCGGTGGTGATGGAAGCACTGGTCGCACAAACGCGCCTGCATGGTGCGTCATTGGTACTGGTGACGCACTCGGCAGCGGCCACCGAAAAAGCCGACCGGGTGCTGCGCCTTAGCGCCCGGGGCTTAGGCGCAGCCAGCGCGGCGGTTTAAGCCGCCCCGATGTGGGGCACCAGCCCAGCGGTGGGCTGGCCATTTTTCAGCGCGGCGGTAAAGGCCAGCATGCGGTCAATCGGCAAGCGCGCGCGCAGGCCCAGCGCCGGGTCGACAAACACCTCGTTCACACCGGTTTCCAGCACGCGCGCCACACCGGCCAGGCCATTCATGGCCATCCACGGGCAGTGGGCGCAGCTCTTGCAGGTGGCGCTGTTGCCCGCGGTGGGCGCTTCGATAAAGGTTTTGCCGGGGTTGAGCGCGCGCAATTTGTGCAACATGCCGTTGTCGGTGGCCACGATAAAAGTATCGGCGTCCAGCGTCTGCGCGGCTTTCAAAATGGCCGAGGTAGAGCCAACGGCATCGGCCAGCGCCACCACATCGGCCGGTGACTCGGGGTGCACCAGCACCCGGGCCTTGGGGTGTTCGGCCATCAACGCCTGCAGCTCAAAGGCTTTGAATTCGTCGTGCACGATACAAGCCCCCTGCCAGAACACCATGTCAGCGCCGGTTTCGCGCTGAATGTAGGCGCCCAGGTGCTTGTCGGGCGCCCACAAAATTTTCTGGCCTGCGGCTTTGAGCGCGCGCACGATGTCCAGCGCACAGCTCGAGGTCACGACCCAATCGGCACGCGCTTTGACGGCGGCGCTGGTATTGGCATACACCACCACGGTGCGGTCCGGGTGGGCGTCGCAAAAAGCGCTGAACTCCTCGATAGGGCAGCCCAAATCCAGCGAACATGTGGCGTCCAGGTCGGGCATCAGCACCCGCTTTTCGGGGCTCAAAATTTTGGCGGTTTCGCCCATGAAACGCACGCCCGAGACCACCAGGGTCTGCGCCGCGTGGTCGCGCCCGAAGCGCGCCATCTCCAGCGAGTCACTCACCAGGCCGCCGGTGGCCTCCGCCAAGTCTTGCAGGTCAGGATGCACGTAGTAGTGCGACACCATGACGGCATTTTTTTCGTGCAGCAGACGGGCAATCTTTTCTTTGAGCAAGGCACGTTCGCTCTGCGAGGGCTCGACGGGCACCCGCGCCCAGGCATGGCGAGTGCTGCAGGCGGGCTGTTCGTATTCGACGTCAATGACCGCAGGGGCCAGTTCAGCGTGGGCCATCACAATTCCTCAAAACGCATAGAAAAATCGGTGGCCCGCACATCTTTGGTCAGTGCACCGATCGAAATCCGGTCAACGCCAGTGGCGGCAATCTCACGCACCGTGCCCCTATTGACGCCGCCGGACACTTCCAAAATCGCGCGCCCGGCGTTGAGCGCCACCGCCTCGCGCATCTGCGCAAAGCTCATGTTGTCCAGCAGCACCATGCGGGCCCCTGCAGTCAGCGCTTCGTCCAGCTGGGCCAGGGTTTCCACCTCAATCTCAATGAACTGCGCTTGTGCGGCGACGCCTTGGGCACGCTCCAAGGCCTGGCGTACACCGCCCGCTGCGGCAATGTGGTTCTCTTTGATCAGCACCGCGTCGTACAGGCCGATGCGGTGGTTGGTACCGCCGCCTGCGCGCACGGCATATTTTTGGGCCAAACGCAGGCCAGGCAGGGTCTTGCGGGTGTCCACAATGACGGCGCGGTTGCCGGGCACATCGTGGATGGCCTTCACAAAGGTGGCGGTGTGGGTAGCCACGGCGCTGAGCAACTGCAAAAAATTCAGCGCCGTGCGTTCGGCCGTCAGCAGGGCTTGCGCTTGGCCTTCGATCTGCAGCACGACCTGGTCGGTCTGGGTCTGCGCACCTTCGGCAAGCTTCCAGGTGATGGTGGCGGTGGGATCGAGCGCGTTCACGGCAGCACTGGCCCAAGCGCTGCCGCACAGCACGGCAGACTCCCGCACTAACACCCGGGCACGGGCGCGGCGGCTGGGGTCGATCAAACCGGCGGTCAGGTCGCCGCTGCCCACGTCTTCGGATAAAGCCCGTTGCACATCCGCTTGCGCAAGCGCCGCGATGGCTTGGGGAGAAAAATCAAATTGCGTCATAGGGCGCGTAGCATAGCGGCAGGCACCGCAGCGCGCAGGCCCGCCGCTGGTGGCCTTGGGCGCTACCGGTAAAATCCGCAGCAACAAGGATTCACCATGCCCATCTTCCGCCGTCCCGATTACCACTCTGAAGCCACGCAGTTCATTGACCAGCTCAAGGCCGCCAAGCCCCAGCTCGAGGCGCAGCAGCGCGCGGGCCGTGCTTTGTTGTGGGACAAAAACCTGGACCGCAGCGAGCAGCAGGAGTTCAAGAGCGCCAAAGTCGCTCAGGGTGCCTACGTGTACCAAACCCATTCGGACCACTGAACCTTCGCGTTCTGCGGCCTTTGATGCAGCATTCGCTCCTTCCCGAGGCCCCGGCCGCGGATCTGTCCCTGACGCCACCCGTGGTCGACCACGTGGCAGTCGCCCGCTTGTATGGCGAGCCGCTGTTTGCCATGCCGCAGGACCTCTACATCCCGCCGGATGCGCTGGAGGTTTTTTTAGAGGCGTTTGAGGGGCCTCTGGACTTTTTGCTCTACCTGATCCGCAAGCAAAACTTCAATATCCTGGACATTCCCATGCTCAGCGTGACCAAGCAGTACTTGGTCTATGTGGACCAGATCCGCAAGCGCAACCTGGAGTTGGCGGCTGAGTATTTGCTGATGGCTGCCATGCTGATCGAGATCAAATCGCGCATGTTGCTGCCGCCCAAAAAGGTGGCCGAAGGCGAAGAGGCCGAAGACCCGCGCGCCGAACTGGTGCGCCGACTCTTGGAATACGAACAAATCAAGCTGGGCGCTGCGCGCCTGAACGCAGTGCCGCAATTCGGCCGTGATTTTTTGCAAGCTGCCGTCTATATCGAACAAAGCCTGCAACCCCGTTTCCCCGAAGTCAATGTGGTCGACTTGCGCGAAGCCTGGGCCGCTATTTTGCAGCGCGCCCGCCTGGTGCAGCACCACAAAATCAGCCGCGAAGAGCTCTCGGTGCGCGAGCACATGAGCATGGTGCTCAAAAAATTGCAGGGCCGGCGCTTTGTCGGCTTTGAAGACCTGTTCGAATCGGGCAGCAGCATGGGCGTACTGGTCGTGACCTTTATTGCGCTGCTGGAATTGGCCAAGGAAACCCTGGTAGAAATCACCCAGGCCGAGGCCTTTGCGCCCATCTACGTGCGCCTGTCGTACACCGCCAGCTAACACCTTCTTTCAACGGCGCGTTTTGCCCCCGAGGAGTTTTCACCATGGCCACACCTGCAAGCCCTGACCTTCACGCCGCCGGCCAACTGGGGGGCAC
>CANBQX010000127.1 GCA_947371775.1 Comamonadaceae bacterium | reverse complement strand
CAAACCATTTACCGCGCGGGCACCGATTCGGCCATGATGGACTTGCTGCGCGAGGCCGTGCGCAGGGGTAAAGAAGTCACCGTGGTGGTGGAGCTCAAGGCGCGCTTTGACGAAGAGGCCAACATCAATTGGGCGGAGATGCTGGAGTCCATCGGCGCCCAGGTGGTGTATGGCGTTGTGGGCCTGAAAACCCACGCCAAGATGCTGCTGGTCACCCGGCGTGAGGGCAACAAATTGCAGCGCTACGGCCATTTGTCCACCGGCAATTACAACGCCCGCACCGCGCGCCTGTACACCGACGTCAGCCACCTCACGGCAGACGCGGGGCTCACGCTGGACATGGAACATGTTTTTGTGCACCTGGCCAGCCAAAGCCGCTTGCCCCGCATGCAAAAGATGTGGCTGGCACCCTTTAATTTGCATACCAACCTGGTGCGCAAAATCGCCGCCCTGGCGCAGGCCGCAGCGCGGGGCCAGGCCAGCCGCATCGTGCTCAAAATGAACGCCCTGACCGACGTTGATTTGATTGAAGCCCTGATGCATGCCGGCCGCCAAGGCGTCAAGATTGACCTCATCGTGCGCGGCGCCTGCATGCTGCCCGCCAAAGTGCCCGGCGTGAGCGACAACATCCGGGTGCGCTCGGTGATAGGGCGGTTTTTGGAGCACTCCCGCGTGTTTTATTTCCGCCAAGGCACGCAGGAGAGCTTGTATCTGTCGAGTGCGGACTGGATGAACCGCAACATGGTGCGCCGGGTGGAAGTGGCCTGGCCGGTCACCGACCCCGCGCAACGCCAGCGTTTGATCGACGAGTGCCTGCTGGCCTATTTGCACGACGGCGTGGACGCCTGGGACATGCAGGCCGATGGCAGTTACCAATTGGCGTCCCACAACACCACCGGCGGCCACAGCGCGCAAGCGGCCTTGATGGCGCGTTACGGCACAGAAAGGCCAGGCCGTGGCAAAGGATAGAACCCTGGATCTGGTGCTGTGGCGCCACGCTGAGGCGATTGACCTGGAGCTGGTGGGCGACGACATGCTGCGCACCTTGACCCCACGTGGTGAGAAGCAGGCGCATCGCATGGGCGCGTGGCTGGACCGGCAACTGCCCGCCAGCACCAAAGTGTTTGCCAGCCCCGCCTTGCGCGCAGACCAAACCGCGCAAGCGCTGGAGCGCAAGTACAAGACGCAAGCAGGACTCGCACCTTTGGCAAGCGTGGACGATTTGCTGAACGTGGCGCACTGGACGACAGGCACTGGCTGCGTCTTGGTGGTGGGGCACCAGCCCACCCTGGGTCAGACTGCTGCGCGCCTGTTGGGCATCTCGGCCGGCGAGTGCAGTGTGAAAAAAGGCGCAGTGTGGTGGCTGCGCTTGCGTGAACGCGAAGTCGCCAGCGAGGTGACGTTGTTGGCAGTCCTCTCGCCGGATTTGGTCTAAGGACCTTAGCTCTTGGCGGGGCGGCCCGTTTTCAGGCTGGGCACTGCCGCGATGGCTGCCAAAAACACCGCGTCGGGCAGGGTCGCCAGGTGCTTCATGCCTGCGCGTATGAGTTCGGTCTTTTTCACCATGACCTTGAGCTGCGCGGCACGGTGCTTCATGGCCTCAAGCACTTGGTATTCCGCTTTGGGCACGGTAATGCTGTCACGCACCAATTTGTGCCTTTTCTCTTTGGCGTTTTTGGCGTCTGCCAAGGCTGCGGGTGCGGAAGCAGGTTTCACCGCAGGCGCTGCAGGTTTGGCCACTTTCTTGGCAGCGAGCGCTGGCTTGGCCGCTACTTTCTTTGCCACGGCGGCGCGCTTTGCAGGCGTCTTGCGCGCAGCGGCAGGGCGTGCGACACGTTTTTTTGCAGCTGGGGTTTTCACAGCCGCAGCGGTGCTTGCGGGCGCGGTGGTGGATTCGGTTTTGGCCATGGTTGCTCGTCCTCTTTCGTTCAGGTTGCGAAAAAACAGTACATACAGTTTATATCGTTTTCGGAGCAGAGGCCAAGGTCAGCGCACGACTGCTGTCTTTAGTGCTCCACAAAATCCAAAGGCCAGGGGGTTTTTTGCCAGGCCAAGGCCTCTTCGCGCAACAGGTAGGCCGATTGGGGAAATTCCTGCGCCCAAAGGGTGGCGCAATGCAATTGCAGCTTGCCATGGTGCAGCGCGGTGATGCGCACGCCGGACATATCGGGATCCCGGCGCGCATGGCACAAGATCACGGCCAAACGCAGTGCCAGCAATTGCGCGCGCAACTCGTCATTCGACAAGTCAGCTTCGATTTTGCGCAACTTGCCACGGTGCCCCAGCACCAGCAGGCTCAGACGGTGCAATTCGGGCAGCGCGAAACCCATGGCGTCGGCGTTGTCCAAGATATAGGCGCCATGCTTGTGGTAGTCGCTGTGCGAAATATGGCTGCCGATTTCATGCAGCTCCGCAGCCCATTTGATCTTGCGCACACTGCGTTCTGACTCGTCGGGCTTGTTGTCGGCGCGGGCTTTTTCAATCTGTTCAAACAGAGCGGTCGCGACTTTGCCAACCCGCGCTCCGTGCACGCGGTCCACGCCAAACTTGGTGGCCAAGCGCAGGACGGTTTTCAGTCGCAGGTCGCTGGTGTTGTCGGTGTTGCCGCTGAGCTCGCACAGCAGTCCATGGCGCAAACCACCGTCGGTGCTGTGGAGGGATTCGATTCCGAGCAGGCTGAACAAGGCTCGGGTAATGCTCAGGCCGCCGCCAATCACGGCTTTGCGATCTTCCCGCAAGCCTGGCAGTTTGACCCGATCGGTGCTTTGTGCGGTGATGAGTTTGTCGAGCAGCCAGTCCAGTCCGTCTTGCGTGATCGAACCCGGGGGCCAACCGGACGCTTCGAGCACATCGCGGATGGCGCCCACGGTGCCGGCCGAGCCATAGGCCACGTCCCAATGGCTCGGGTGGTAGGCGTCAATTGCTTCGTCCAACACGGCTTTGGCGGCGATTTCGGCAATTTCAAAGGCCTTGCGGGTGAACTGGCCGTCTGAAAAATAGCGGGTCGACCAGGCAATGCTGCCCACGCGAAAGGATTCCATGACCCTCGGCTTGAAGGCCTGGCCCAGGATCAGCTCTGTCGAGCGCCCACCAATGTCGATCACCAAGCGGCGCTCGTCGGAGGCGGGCAGGGTGTGGGACACACCCTGGTAGATCAAGCGGGCTTCTTCGCGCCCGGAAATGACGTCAATCGGGAAACCCAATACCGCGTTGGCACGTTCCAAAAAAGCGTCGCGGTTGCGCGCCTCGCGCAGGGTTTGGGTGGCCACGGCGCGCACTTGCGCAGGGGCAAAACCGGCCAGTCGTTCGCCAAAGCGTGCCAGGCAGTCCCAACCGTTTTGCATGGCGGGCTGGGTCAGGTTGCGGTCGGCATCCAGTCCGGCGCCTTGGCGCACGGTCTCTTTGATGTATTCGGTGCGTTGAAATTCGCCATGGTCCAGTACGCCAATTTCAAGGCGAAAGCTGTTGGAGCCCAAATCGATCGCGGCAAGTCGGTGTTCTGAAGTCATTAAAAAAACGGTTTATACAATTTACCAGGGCAAGGATAGCACCAAGCGCATGGTGCATCCCCTCATTTTCACCGGCCACAAAAAAGCCCAGCCTAGGCTGGGCTTGGTGCGCGTCGCAGGCTGGTGCTTGCCCGGCAGCGGACGCGGCGTGCTGACCGTCTTATTTCTTGGTCGAGGTCATGACGGTGTCCACAATGTGCACCACGCCATTCGAGGCCAAAACATCGGCTTGCACCACGGCGGCGTTTTCTACCGTCACGAAATCACCGGCTTTGGACAGGGCCAAAGGCTCGCCGTTGAGTGCTTTGACGGTGCTGTTCTTCACGTCCTTGGCCATGGCCTGGACGGGCACAACGTGGTACATCAACAGGTCTTTGAGCTTGGCGGGGTGCTTGGCCAGGTCTTCCATGGTGGCGGGTTTGACCGCCTTGAAAGCGTCGTTGTTGGGTGCAAACACGGTGAAGGGTCCGGTGCCTTGCAAGTCATTGCTCAGGCCGGCAGAGGTGATCAGGCCGCTGAGGGTGCTCAACGAGGGCGTGTTGGCGATGGTTTCGGCCACGCTGACAGGTTTTTGGGGCGCAGCGCAGGCAGCGACCAGCAAAGTCAAAGCAGCACCAAGAGTGGCACGGCGGGCCATTGCAAACGATTTGGAAGTGAACATGGTCAAAAGCTCCTGTTAGAAAGGCGATACGATAAGACCATTAAGTGACAGAAATGTGACAAGACTCGCCTTGCGAGCGGATGGGTTTTTCAGCATCCGGAAGGCTGCGAATGCTTTTATGTCACGTTTTTGTCACAAATAGTTCGTACATTGGCCGGGTTAATCCAACCCACCCGAAAAAGGTTCCACCATGAAATTTGCAGTTCAATACCCGGCCATCGTTGCGGCGGCCGCTACCGCGTTTGCCTTCGGCGCCGCTCAGGCGCAAGAAATTACCGGCGCTGGCGCCAGCTTCCCAGCCCCCATTTACGCCAAATGGGCGGCCGATTACAACAAGGCCACCGGCGTGAAGGTGAACTACCAGTCCATCGGCTCGGGCGGCGGCATCAAGCAAATCGACTCCAAGACCGTAGATTTCGGCGCGTCCGACATGCCCCAAACCGACGAAGTGTTGAAGTCCAAAGGCCAAGTGCAGTTCCCTGCCGTGATTGGCGGCACCGTGCCCGTGGTCAACATCAAGGGTATCGCTCCCGGCCAGATGAAGCTCGACGCCCAAACCCTGGGTGACATTTTCCTGGGCAAGATCACCCGTTGGGATGATCCCGCCCTCAAAGCCCTGAACCCCGGCTTGCCCCTGCCCGATGCCGCAATTGCCCCGGTGCGCCGCGCCGATGGCTCGGGCACCACCTTCAACTTCACCAACTACCTGAGCCGCGTTCACCCTGAGTGGAAAGCCAAGGTTGGTGAGGGCACTGCTGTGAACTGGCCTGTGGGCGCAGGTGGCAAAGGCAACGAGGGCGTGTCTGCCTTCGTGAACCGCTTGCCCAATTCCATTGGCTACGTGGAGTATTCCTACGTCAAGCAAAACAAGATGACCTACACCTTGTTGAAGAACCGTGATGGTCAGTTTGTTGCGCCCGACGATGATGCGTTCAAGGCCGCTGCCGCCGGCGCAGACTGGAACAAGTCGTTCTACCAGTTGATCACCGACCAACCCGGCAAGCACACCTGGCCCATTTCGACCGCCACCTTCATCTTGATGCACGCCAAGCAAGACAAGCCTGAGAAAGCCACTGAAGTGTTGAAGTTTTTCAACTGGGCTTACGCCAATGGCGGAAAAGCGGCGGCAGAACTGGACTACGTGCCCATGCCTCCAGCCGTGGTGGCCACCATCCAGAAGTCCTGGGGTGAGATCAAGGATACCGCTGGCAAGCCAGTGGCATTCAAGTAAGTTTTCGTTTTCGCATCGCCAGCACTCCGGGCAAGCGTCCGGGGTCTGGCTTGCGCTTAACCAACCACGAGCGGTTCATGACATCCACGCCCTCCATCAAACACGCCCGCAGCGGGCCATTGGCTGATCAACTTTTCGGCTGGGTTGCCAAAGGCTGCGCGCTTTTGACGCTGGGCTTGTTGCTCGCCATCCTCACGTCGCTGACCATCAGTGCCTGGCCTGCGATTCAAAAATATGGCTTCTCGTTTCTGACCAGCACGGTCTGGGATCCGGTGCAAGAGGAGTTTGG
>CANBQX010000126.1 GCA_947371775.1 Comamonadaceae bacterium | reverse complement strand
CGGTCGTGAAAGTCGTTTCGCTCCATCATCCGCGCCACCGTGTAGCGGCTGGCGAGCTGAATCATGCCGCGCGCGCCCAGGGGGTCGCTCCACTCGCTGTTGTAACGAATCTCGGTCTTGGCGGGGTCCAGCACCAGGCTGGCCTGTTTGTAATAGGTCTCGGCGTTGGCCTTGATTTGTTCAGCAGTCAGTGGCGGGCGGGTGGTGTTGCGCCCGGAGGGGTCACCGATCATGCTGGTGAAGTCGCCGATCAAAAAAATCACAGTGTGGCCAAGATCCTGCAGCTGGCGCATCTTGTTGAGCACCACGGTGTGGCCCAGATGGATGTCAGGGGCGGTAGGGTCCAAGCCCAGCTTGATGCGAAGCGGCTTGCCGGTGGCCTGCGAACGTGCCAGCTTTTTGACCCACTCTTCTTGCGGAATCAGCTCATCGCAGCCGCGCAGGGATACCGCCAGCGCCTCGCGAACGCTGTCTGTCATGGGGTGGAGAGCTTGGCTGGCTTGGTTCATATGGAAGGTGTAAAGCTGGAGTGGGCCGCTGCCTTTTCTAGGCGAAAAAGACGAAGCCCGATATACTGGGCGCTGAATTTCACGCGCGTTTCGGCTCAGACAGACGATTTTAGTCGCCGCCGAAGCGCACCCCGGTGCGGTGGCTGCTTGGCCCCCCGCCCTGCGAGGAGCCCCAACATGAGTTTGAACCTGACCCTGGCGGTGGAAACCGCACAGCGCATTGCTTTGGCGTTGCATCGTCACACCCAGCGCGTGCTGGCCGGTGTGGCGGCGTTGCTGCTAGGCGGCGCAGGTGCCAGTTTTGCCGTGGCCAACCTGGGCCCGGACGTGGCCGCGTTGCCCAAGCGCACGGTGGTGGAAGCAGTGCAAGCCCTGCCTCTGGAGCCGCAATACGAGGCACTGGCCACGCAGGCCATGCGCCTGTACCGCACCGACCTGACCCGCAGTACCGACACCGCGGACACCCTGCTCAAGCGCCTGGGGGTGTCTGACGTGGGCGCAGCAGCATTTTTGCGCAGCGACCGTCTGGTGCAACAAACCTTGATGGGCCGTGCCGGACGCAGTGTGAGTGCGGAAGTGGACGAACGTGGCGGCCTGCTTGCCTTGAGTGCCCGTTGGAGCCCTGAAGATGACGGCAACTTCAAACGCCTGACCGTCGCCAAGTCCGCCCAAGGCTATGGCTCCAAACTTGAGACCCTGCCGCTGAGCGTGAGCTCGCGCATGGCCAGCGGCACCATCCAGTCCTCTTTGTTTGCGGCCACCGACGACGCGCGCATTCCCGACGCCATTGCAGTGCAAATGGCAGAAATCTTCTCGGGCGACATCGATTTTCACCGCGCACTGCGCAAGGGCGACCGCTTCTCGGTGGTCTACGAAACCCTGGAGGGCGACGGCGAACCGCTGCGCCCGGGCCGCGTTTTGAGCGCCGAGTTTGTGAACGCGGGCAAGACTTTCCAAGCCATGTGGTTCCAGGAGCCACTGACGGGCAGCGCGACCGCGGCCACCCACAACCTGAGCAAGGGCGGCTACTACAACCTGGCGGGCGAAAGCCTGCGCCGTGCGTTCTTGACCTCGCCTATGGCGTTTTCGCGCGTGACCAGTGGTTTTTCGATGCGCTTTCATCCGATTTTGCAAACCTGGCGTGCCCATTTGGGTGTGGACTATGGAGCGACCACCGGCACACCGGTGCGCAGCGTGGGTGATGGCGTGGTGGAATTTGCCGGTGTGCAAAACGGCTATGGCAACGTGGTGATGGTCAAGCATGACGGCAGCAACTCCACGCTGTATGCCCACCTCAGCAAAATCAATGTCCGTCCCGGACAGCGGGTGCAGCAAGGCGAAAACGTCGGCCTGGTGGGAGCCACCGGTTGGGCGACTGGCCCGCATTTGCATTTTGAATTCCGCGTCAACGGCGTGCACAAAGACCCGCTGACGCTGGCCCGCAGCCATGCCGCCGTGCCTTTGGCGGCCGCCTACAAACCCTTGTTTGACCAATCGGCCCTCATGGTGCGTGCCCAGCTCAGCGCTGCGGCCCAGATCCAAGCCGGCAACGTGCAGTAAGTGCCCGCGCAGGTGCCAGTGCCAGCGCCAGCGCTGTTTATCGGACTCATGTCCGGCACATCCACCGACGGCGTGGACGGTGTCCTGGCAGACCTGCGTAGTGCCAACGGCATAGCACCTACCATCCTTGCCAGCGCCAGCCACGGCTTTGACGCCGCGCTGCGCAGCGAGCTTCTGGCCTTGAACACCCCGGGGAATAACGAGCTTCACCGCAGCGCATTGGCTGCCAATGCGCTGGTGCGCTGCTATGCGGAGGTGGTCGGCGATCTGCTAAAAAAAGCGGGCGTCTCGGCCATGCAAGTGCGTGCCGTCGGCGCGCACGGGCAAACGGTGCGCCACCGGCCTCAGGAATTTGATGGCACCGGCTACACGCTTCAAATCAACCAACCGGCCTTGCTCGCAGAGCTGTGCGGCATAGATGTGGTGGCCGACTTTCGCAGCCGCGATGTGGCAGCGGGCGGTCAAGGCGCGCCGTTGGTGCCGCCGTTTCACCAGGCCGTGTTCGGAGATAGCGCGCAGAACCGTGCGGTGATGAACATTGGCGGCATTTCCAATGTCACGCTCCTGCCCGCACCCGCCGGGGCCTCAAGCGCAGCACTGATTGGTTTTGACTGCGGACCAGGCAACGCCTTGATGGATGCTTGGTGTCAGCTGCACACAGGCGCCGCTTATGACGACCGTGGCCGCTGGGCGGCACAGGGCCACGTGGATGCGCAATTGCTGGCGACCTTGCAAGACGAGGCCTTTTTTGCCAAAGCGCCACCCAAAAGCACGGGGCGGGATTTGTTCAATCTGCCGTGGCTGCGCCAGCGCCTGCGGGGTTTTGAGCATCTCGCTGCGCCAGATGTGCAGGCCACGCTCACCGAACTCACCGCCTGGGGCTGTGCACAAGCGCTGACGTGGGCCAAGCCCCAAGCAGAGCGCTTGTTGGTGTGCGGTGGTGGCGCCCTGAATGACGATTTGATGCGACGCTTGCAGTCGCAGCTGGGGGGCACACGCGTATGCAGCACCTCAGAATTTGGCATTGATCCGATGCAGGTTGAGGCCTTGGCATTCGCGTGGCTGGCCCAGCAAACCGTGTTGCGGCAAACCGGCAGCGTGCCAAGTGTTACGGGCGCTCAAGGCGCCCGTATCTTAGGTGCCGTGTACCCGGCTTAAAGGGGAGTTGGGCTTAGACCGAGAACGACGAGCCGCAACCGCAGGTGGTGGTTGCGTTGGGGTTCTTGATCACAAACTGCGCTCCCTGCAGGTCTTCTTTGTAATCAATCTCGGCACCCAACAGGTACTGGTAGCTCATCGCATCAATCAACAGTGACACACCGTTTTTGGTCATGGTGGTGTCGTCTTCGTTGGTGATTTCATCAAACGTAAAACCATACTGGAAGCCCGAACAGCCACCGCCCTGCACAAAAACACGCAGTTTCAGGTCGTTATTGCCTTCTTCGGCAATCAAATCAGCCACTTTGGCCGCTGCGCTGTCGGTAAACAGGATGGGGGCGGGCATTTCCGTGGGCAGGGCTTCAGCGATAGCGCTCATACAGGTCGTTCCGAAAAAATTGAAATATGGCGTAATAGTACAGTGAATCGCTCGGAATTACAGTTCGTCAGGCATTACCGCTGTTGCCAGTGCGGGCATTGGTGCGTCGCCCAGTATGGGTGTCAAACGCCCTGCAATCAGAGCGCCCTGGTGCATCTCTAACGCGCCGTACTCGACGTCCCCTTCGATGCGGGCGTTGGGTTGCAGTTCGAGCATCATGCGGGCCGACACGGGGCCTTTGACCGTTCCATTGATGATGATGTGGTCTGCGCAAACCCCACCGGTGATCACCGCAGATTCGGCAATCACCAAAATACTTGGGTTGTTATCAACCGGGCGGATATTGCCGGTGATGGCGCATTCCACCCGCATGCCTTCGGCAAAATAAATATCTCCCACCACACGTGCGCCTTGGGCCACCAGGCTTTTGAGGGGGGGCTGCTTTTTTTTATTGAACATACAAATCCTCCTGAGCGCTGAATGTTAACCCGCGCTTCGCTCCGTCAGAGCTTGATCGTCTGGGTTGCGCGCAGCACATTGCCCTCAAACACTTTGGCCGACATGCCTTTGATGCTGACTTGCGCTGGCACCTCAAACACAGCTTCCAAGCGCCCGTATTGCTGCACATTGAGCGGCACACTGGTGCCGGGCGCAGGGCTGCTCCAGGGCTTGCCCGCCAAAGTACCGCTGAAGCTGACTTCCAAACGCCCGGTCAGCGCCGGCGCATTTTTTTTGCTTTGAATGACAAGCACCTGCCAGCGAATCTTGCCATCAGCGACCGCTTCGGCCTGCATGCCACGAATCGCCACTGCTTCCGTGGCGGAGGCGGGAATCAGTTTCTCAAAGAACCCGAGGTCGTCGCGAAGTCGGCGGTTGTCATCGTCGAGTTGTTTGACCTGTGCAGCCAAGCGCTCGCTGGACGCTTTTTCGGCAGCTACCAAGGCACCCGCCGTGTTGGCAATGGACTGGGCTTGGTTGCGCTGCTCGATCGCAGCGTCCATCTCGGTTTGGAGCGTCTTTACCTTCTCGCGCAGCTGCAGCAACTCGGCCTGGGTGCCGCTTTCTAAGCCTGCAATGTCCCGGCCAAATTCGAAGGCCCACAGGCCAATCGCAGCGCAAAAACCGAATACCAGGGCCACGATGGCCCAACGCACCGGCCAGGGCATGGCGCTGCGCACCGCCATGCGGGGCGCGCTGATGGTGAGGCGGCGGCGTAGTAGTCGAAATCGCACGGAAGGAACTCCCAATAAAAAAGCCGCCCAAACAATGCCCGGGCGGCTGATTTGCAATCCGCAGGGGATTAACGCTTGGAGAACTGCTTGCGACGGCGAGCGCCGTGGAAGCCGACCTTCTTACGTTCCACTTCGCGCGCATCACGCGTCACGAAGCCGGCTTGGCTCAGCATGGGCTTGAGCGAAGCGTCGTAGTCAATCAAAGCGCGGGTAATGCCGTGGCGCGTAGCACCGGCTTGGCCCGACTCGCCACCACCAGCCACATTGACCATGATGTCGAAGGTTTCGGCATGGTTGGTCAAGAGCAGAGGTTGCTTGCAGATCATGATCGAGGTGGCACGACCGAAGAAGTTTTCAATGGCTTTGCCATTGACGACGATCTGGCCGGAGCCTTTTTTCAGGAAAACGCGGGCAACGCTGGATTTGCGGCGGCCGGTTCCGTTGTTCCAATCACCGATCATTTGCCTGCTCCTGCGATTTCCAGCACTTTGGGCTGTTGGGCGGTATGGGGATGCTCAGCACCGCCATAGACCTTGAGTTTCTTGATCATCGCGTAGCCCAGGGGGCCTTTTGGCAGCATGCCCTTGACGGCTTTTTCCAAAGCACGGCCGGGGAACTTGGCTTGCATATCGCGAAAGTTGATGGCGGAAATGCCACCGGGGTAGCCAGAGTGGCTGTAGTAGACCTTGTCAATGGACTTGGCGCCCGTGACGCGCAGCTGGGCTGCGTTGATGACGACAATGTAGTCGCCGGTATCGACGTGAGGCGTGTAAATGGCCTTGTGTTTGCCGCGCAAACGGAGAGCAACTTCGCTGGCTACTCGTCCGAGGACCTTATCGGTCGCGTCAATCACAAACCACTCGTGCACGACCTCAGCGGGTTTTGCGCTGAAAGTTGACATGAG
>CANBQX010000125.1 GCA_947371775.1 Comamonadaceae bacterium | reverse complement strand
GAGACTTCAAGCTTTGTAGTTCCAGTCGCGCACCAGCGTGGTGGTTTCCCACATTTATTTTTAATTTTGGAGTGAACTATGAACGCCGTTTTGAAGCCCATCAAAAACCAAGACTATGCGATTGCCGACCTGGGTCTGGCCGCATGGGGCCGCAAAGAACTCACGATTGCCGAAACCGAAATGCCCGGTTTGATGGCCATCCGCGAAGAGTTTGCCAAGGCGCAGCCGCTCAAAGGCGCGCGCATCACCGGCTCGCTGCACATGACGATTCAGACCGGCGTGCTGGTCGAAACCCTGCAAGCCCTGGGTGCTGAAGTGCGCTGGGCTTCTTGCAACATCTTCTCGACCCAAGACCATGCCGCTGCTGCTTTGGTGGCTGCGGGCACGCCCGTGTTTGCCTACAAAGGCGAGTCGCTGGATGACTACTGGGACTACACCCACCGCATTTTCGAATTCGGTGGACGCAAAGGCACGGCCGCTGAAGGCCCCAACATGATTTTGGACGACGGTGGTGACGCGACTCTCTTGATGCACTTGGGCGCCAAAGCCGAAAAAGACATCAAAGTGCTGGCCAAGCCCGGCAGCGAAGAAGAAATCTGCCTGTTCAACGCGATCAAGGCCCAGCTCAAGTTGGACCCCACCTGGTACAGCCGCCGTTTGAAGAACATCATTGGCGTGACCGAAGAGACCACCACCGGCGTGTTGCGCTTGAACGAAATGTCGGCCAAGGGTGACCTGGCGTTCCGCGCCATCAACGTCAATGACTCGGTGACCAAGAGCAAGTTCGACAACCTGTACGGCTGCCGCGAGTCTTTGGTCGATGCGATCAAGCGCGCAACCGACGTGATGATTGCCGGCAAAGTGGCCCTGGTGGCTGGCTATGGTGACGTGGGCAAGGGCTCGGCCCAAGCGCTGCGCGCACTGTCCGCCCAAGTGTGGGTGACTGAAGTGGACCCCATCAACGCCCTGCAGGCAGCGATGGAAGGCTACAAAGTCGTGACCATGGAATACGCTGCGGACAAAGCCGACATTTTTGTGTCAGCCACCGGCAACAAGAACGTGATCACCTACAAGCACATGGCGGCCATGAAGGACCAAGCCATTGTTTGCAACATCGGTCACTTCGACAACGAAATCGACGTCGCGTCGCTTTCCAAGTGCAAGTGGGAAGAGATCAAACCCCAGGTGGACCATGTGATTTTCCCGGCCACCAAAGGCAAGACGGGCAAGCCTGAGAAACGCATCATTTTGTTGGCCAAAGGCCGCTTGGTGAACCTGGGTTGCGGCACCGGCCACCCCAGCTTCGTGATGTCTTCAAGCTTTGCCAACCAAACGATTGCGCAAATCGAGTTGTTCACCAAGCCCAAGCAGTACAAGGCCGGTCAGGTCTATGTCTTGCCCAAGCACCTAGACGAAAAAGTGGCGCGCCTGCACCTCAAGAAAGTCGGCGCCATGCTGACCGAACTGACCGACGAGCAAGCCGCCTATATCGGCGTGAGCAAGGCCGGCCCCTACAAAGCGGATACCTACCGGTATTGATGTCCCACTGAATGCGCATTGACCAACTGCTGGTTCACATCCAGCTTGCCAGCACCCGTTCGCAGGCCCAGCGCCTGATTGCCGACGGGGTGGAGTGGAAACAAGGCGACACCTGGAAACGGGTGGCAAAAAACGGTGACGACGTACCCGAGGACGCCTCGGTGCGGCTGCTCAATGACGCCGAGGCACGCTATGTGTCGCGCGGCGGCTTGAAGCTTGAAGCCGCACTCCAACGCCTGGGTTTGGATGTCACCGGCTTTGCCTGCTTGGATGTGGGTCAGTCAACCGGCGGCTTTACTGACTGCCTGTTGCAGCACGGGGCGGCGTCGGTCGTGGGGGTGGACGTGGGCAGCGCCCAACTGCACCCCCAGCTTCGATCCGACCCGCGCGTGCTGTGTGTGGAAAAAGTCAATGCGCGCTCGTTGGTGGCTGACGATCTGGTCGCTGCCTACCAGGAGAGCATCGGTGCCGATGGCATGTTTGAGGATGACGAGGAGGGCGCGGCGGCTGACAATGCAGACAGCGTTGATGGCACGCATGCTCCCTTTGCGCCTGCGTTTGATGTGATCGTAGCGGACCTGTCCTTTATCTCGCAAACGCTGGTCCTGCCCGCAGTGGTGCCTTTGCTCAAAGCGGGTGCCACCTTGCTGACCTTGGTGAAGCCGCAGTTTGAACTGCAGCCGGGCCAGGTGGGAAAAGGCGGCATCGTCAAGGATCCCAGCATGTATGCCATCGTGGAGCAGCGCCTGCGTGAAGCATGTGCTGACCTAGGCCTCACGGTCACCGCGTGGTTTGACTCGCCCATTGAAGGTGGCGATGGCAACCGCGAATTCTTTATTTGCGCCCGTGCGTCGGGCGAGAACGCTCTTTCCAAATGAGAACGCCATGTTTTCTAATCCCAAAATTCCAGTCAGTCTGGAATTTTTCCCACCCAAGACAGCGCAGGGTGCGGACAAGCTGCGCCTGGTGCGCCAAGAGCTCTACGGTCTGAATCCCAGCTACTGCTCGGTAACTTTTGGCGCCGGAGGCTCTACCCAAGAGGGTACCTTCCAAACGGTGAGTGAAATTCTGAGTGAAGGGCACAGTGCGGCTTCTCACTTCACCTGCATCAACGCCACCCGTGACACGGTGCGAGCGCAGTTGGCGACGCTGCAAGCCATGGGCGTCAAACGTCTGGTGGCCTTGCGCGGCGATTTGCCCCAGGGCTACCACCAGGGTGATTTTTTGTACGCCTCGGACCTGGTGCAATTTATCCGCGACGAGACTGGCGACGCCTTTCACATCTCAGTGGCCTGCTATCCCGAGACGCATCCCCATGCGCACTCTCCCCAAGCCGACATTGACGCGCTCGCCGCCAAGGAACGCGCGGGTGCGGATGTGGCGATTACGCAGTATTTTTACAACAGCGACGCCTACTTCCGATTGCTCGAAGACATGGACGCATCAGGTCTGAAATTGCCAGTGGTGCCTGGCATCTTGCCGATCACCAATTCGGCCCAGTTGCTGCATTTCTCGCAGGTGTGCGGCGCCGAGATCCCACGCTGGATTCGATTGCGCTTGCAAAGCTACGGCGACGATCTGGAGTCCATCAAAGCGTTTGGTCTGGAGGTGGTGTCAGACCTGTGTCACCAGCTGTGCGCTGGTGGTGCACCCGCGCTGCATTTCTACACGCTGAACCAGAGCGGGCCCACGCTGGCCATTTGTGAATCGCTGGGCTTGGTCGTGCCCCAGCCAGCGCAAGTGCTTTAGCCGCCGGACTCCAGCGTGTAGGCAGCATGCTGGTCCTGCCCCAACAAGGTGACGAGTTGGGGCAGTGCTTCTTTGAGCGCTGCCTTGAGCGTGAAGGGCGGGTTGATCAAAAACATGCCGCTGGCGGGCAGACCGGGGCGAATGGTCTGGCCATCGTCGTCGTGCAGCAGCTTGCTGGACTTGACGGTGAGCGAGGCTTCCAGCCAGGGCTTGCCCGCCTTGACGGCCAAGGTCTTGAGTTTGCGCGGCAGGTCGTGCGCCTCGGGGCGTGGAATCAGCGGATACCAGACGGCGTAAGTGCCGGTGGCAAAGCGCACCAGGGCATCGGCCACCATGGCTTGCACGCGGGCGTAGTCGTGTTTGATTTCGTAGCTCGGGTCGCAAAACAGCAGGGCGCGTCGCGATGGTGGAGGCAAAAACTTCTTCACGCCCTCAAATCCGTCCTCCATGGCGATCGCCACCTGGCGCCCGGCTTCCAACTGGGCGATATTGGCCGTCAAGGTTTTGGCGTCGGTGGGGTGGAGTTCAAACAGCTTGAGTTTGTCGCGACCGCGCAGCTGTTGTTGGATGATGAAGGGCGAACCGGGGTAGACCTTCCACTGCCCGCCCGAATTGAAACTGGCGACCAGGTCCACATAGTCCTGCACCGCAGGCGCCAACGGGGTGGCGGGTTGCGTCGCCACCAATTTGAGCAAGCCCTGCGCGGCTTCGGCGCTGGTTTGGGCGTAGTCGCCATCGAGCCGGTACAAGCCTGCGCCGCCGTGGGTGTCAAACACCGTGAATGGCGTGTCTTTTTGCGCCATGTGCTTGAGCACGGCCAGCAGCACGGTGTGTTTAAGGACGTCGGCGTGGTTGCCCGCGTGAAAGGCGTGTCGGTAACTGAACATAGTGGTCGATGGTAACCGGCGCGACCCCGGCAGGGCGCTCAAGGCATTAAGCTTTCGCGCACAACCAACCCTCCAAACCTGTGCTGCGAGAACTCTGATGACCCAAGCTGCCCATGTCACACCTGTTGCTCCTGCTGTACCCGATGCCATCGACAGCGACCCCCGTACCATGGGCTGGATGACGGGCTCGCCGCCACCGCTAGACAAGCAAGTGCGCTTTGCCGATGGCAGCATGATGCGTTTCCCGCAAAGCCGCTGGGCCAATAGCCACTTCCGCGAACTGGTGCCCACCAAATTGATCTCACGGGGCCACGGGCCAGTGCAGGCTTTGCCCCGGGCCGAGCGGCAGGACCTGGATGCCATCCAATTCACACCGATCGGCGCCACGGCACCCATGACCTGGGCTGTGTCGCTGCTCGCCAACTACACCGATGGCATCGTGGTGCTGCACCGGGGGCAGATCGTGTACGAACGTTATCTGGGTGCGCTGGACGCAGATACCGCACACATTGCTTACTCCGTCACCAAGTCTTTCGTGGGCACCATCGCAGCGTGCTTGGTCCACGAGGGTTTGCTGGATGAATCGGCCACCGTAGCCCATTACGTGCCCGAGTTGGCGGGCAGCGCGTTCGGCGATGCCACAGTGCGCCAAGTCATGGACATGACCACGGGCTTGCAATACAGCGAGGTCTATACCGACCCCGACGCCGAGATCTGGTCGCACGCCCGCGCCGGGGGGCTGATTCCCCGGCCAGCGGCTTACCAAGGCCCCGACAGCTTTTATGAATTCCTGCAAACCGTCAAAAAGCTGGGTGCGCACGGAGAGGCGTTTTCTTACAAGACCATCAATACCGACACGCTGGGTTGGATCGTCCGCCGCATCACTGGCCTGTCGCTGGCCGAGAACCTCTCACAACGCATTTGGTCCCGACTGGGCGTGGAGCACGATGCCTACATCACCGTAGACACGGCGGGTACCGAGTTTGCGGGCGGTGGCCTCAACACCACGCTGCGCGATGTGGCCCGGTTTGGCGAAATGATGCGCAATGGCGGTCGCGTGCACGGCGATCAGGTGGTCCCGCAGGCGGTGGTGGACGGCATTCGCCGAGGGGCGAACCCGGTCAAATTTGCGCCTGCGGGCTACCACACCCTGCCTGGATGGAGCTACCGCAGCATGTGGTGGGTTTCGCACAACGCGCATGGCGCCTACATGGCGCGCGGCATCCACGGCCAAGCGATTTATATCGACCCGCTGGCCGAGATGGTGATTGCGCGCTATGGGTCCCACCACATCGCGGGCAACCTGGGAATTGACCCGCATTCTTTGCCCGCGTACCACGCCATGGGCTTGCACTTGCTGCGCGCAGGCTGAGACCGTCTCAAGGCTTGGATGGCAGAAAATTGGCAAAAAGCAGCAAATCCCTTATACTGGCGGGCTTCGCAGCGCTTAAGTGGCTCCGCGGCGAAGCTTGATACCCCACCTAAGAGGCTCCCGCTAGTGGAGCGCCGACCGTGGAAAAGAGCCCTGCAAACCCCTTCTTAGAAGAGAAAACTCATGTCAACTTTCAGCGCAAAACCCGCT
>CANBQX010000124.1 GCA_947371775.1 Comamonadaceae bacterium | reverse complement strand
CAATTGCAAATAGCCGTTCCAATCGATCCACATGGCTTGTGGCGGCGTGAGGTTCCAGTGCCACAGGTGCAAGGCCGTGGCCATGGCAGCGCTGTAAATGCAGGCCATCAACAAGGTCAAACTGTCACGCCAGTCGCGAAGCTTGGCCGGGGCGTTTTTCTCGGTGCCGGAGCTGTAGGCCGAAATGGCGGCGCATCCCAAACCAAACAAACATGCCAGTGTGGGTGCACCGCTGAGCGTGAGCCCGGCCAAACCCAGCACTGCGGCCGGGCCCGCACTGCGCGGGTGGTAGGGCAGGGCGCACACCCCGTAGAAATACAGACCCACAAAGCCGAGTTGCGCCAGTGCGGGTGTCGTCTCGTGACCTAATTGCGCCAAACCCAGACAGGCAATAAAAGCCAGCAGGGCACCGTCTGCCACAGTGCGCGCGTAGTCATTGGGCTGCGCCTGGCCACCAAAGGCAAAGACGACCGGTTGTGCTTGCGGGCCTTTGGCCAAGTAATAGGTGCCGTACCAGGTTGAGGCCATACCCAGGCCGAGAAGCGTGACAAACGGCAGGCGTACCAGCCACAATGTCCACTCAGCACCGGGGCTGATTTGAACCATCCACGCGCCCAGCCAGTAAGGCAGTAGCGCGTCGTATTCGGAGGTGATGCCCAGGAGCGTAGGGTGCCACCAATTGGAGTGGCCAGCGGCCAGTTCGGCCATGAAGCCCAGGGCCGTCATGTCGGCGCTTTTCCATCCCCCGCGCCCCAGAAAACCTGCCAGCACATAGGCAATGCACAGGCCGAGCAAGGCCGCGCGTGGCAATCGCTTCACAGCGGCTTGGGCTACAACAGCAGGCGTGGTGGTTTGCACAGGTCAAAGTTCCCATAAAAAAAGCAGCCAGGAAACCCGGGCTGCTTTTTGCGCAGAAGGCCGGACAACTGCCCGGAACCCGCTTACTTGGCCGTGGACAGGCTGGTCTTGCCGAAACGGTTGCGGAATTTCTCCACGCGGCCGCCCATGTTGTCCACCGACTTTTGCGTGCCGGTGTAGAAGGGGTGCGATTCGCTGGACGTGTCCAACTTGTACAAAGGCAGCTCGCGGCCGTCTTCCATGGTGATCATTTCTTTGGTGTTAGCGCACGAACGGGTGACAAACTTGAAGTTGTTTGACAGGTCCATGAAGCACACATCGCGGTAGTTGGGGTGAATTCCAGCTTTCATATTGATATCCATCAGTTGCGCTAGCCGCATCAGGCCCTCAGGCAAACCCTTGCCCAATCCAAAGCCCGTTGTACTTGTCGCGTAAAACCCGAGATTATAAACCAGCCGCTGCGATCAGCCGCCGCGACGCATCAGGTCAAAGAACTCGCTATTGGTCTTGGTGGCGCGCATTTGCTTGAGCACCATTTCCATGGCTTCGATCTCGTCCATGTTGTACAAAAATTGGCGCAGGATGCGGGTTTTTTGCAAAATTTCCGGTGAGAGCAACAGCTCTTCGCGGCGCGTCCCGCTGCGGTTGAGCTGAATCGACGGAAACACGCGCTTTTCGTACAAGCGACGGTCCAAGTGAATTTCAGAGTTGCCGGTGCCCTTGAACTCTTCAAAAATCACCTCGTCCATGCGACTGCCTGTGTCGATCAAGGCGGTTGCAATGATGGTCAGCGAGCCTCCTTCTTCCACATTGCGTGCCGCGCCCAAGAATCGCTTGGGGCGTTGCAAGGCGTTGGAGTCCACACCGCCGGTCAGCACCTTGCCACTGGACGGCACCACATTGTTGTAAGCGCGCGCCAGGCGGGTGATCGAGTCCAGCAGGATAACCACGTCTTTTTTCAACTCGACCAAGCGTTTTGCGCGCTCGATCACCATTTCTGCCACGTGAACGTGGCGCGAGGCAGGCTCGTCAAAGGTCGAGGCAATCACCTCGCCTTTGACCGTGCGCTGCATCTCGGTCACTTCTTCAGGGCGCTCGTCGACCAACAAGACCATCATGTGGCTGTCGGGGTAGTTGGCGGAGATCGCGTGAGCGATGTGCTGCATCATCACCGTCTTGCCGCTCTTGGGCGGGGCAACCAGCAAAGCGCGCTGGCCTTTGCCGATGGGGGCGATGATGTCGATGATGCGGCCGGTGATGTTTTCGTCGCTCTTGTTGTCCTGCTCCAAGCGCATCTGCACTTTGGGAAAGAGCGGCGTCAAGTTCTCGAACATCACCTTGTGTTTGTTGCTCTCCGGCGCGCCGCCGTTGACCTTGTCCAGCTTGTTCAGCGCGAAGTAGCGTTCGCCGTCTTTGGGCGTGCGTACCTCGCCTTCAATCATGTCGCCGGTGTGCAGATTAAATCGACGCACCTGGCTGGGACTGATGTAAATATCGTCGGTGCTGGCGGTGTAGCTGGTATCGGGGCTGCGCAGAAAGCCGAAGCCGTCCGGCAAAATTTCCAATACGCCATCGGCAATGATTTGCTCGCCGGTGCGGGCGCGCTTTTTGATGATGGCGAACATCAACTCCTGCTTGCGCATGCGGCCTGTGTTTTCAATTTCAAGCTCTTCGGCTTGTTTCAGGACTTCTGACACATGCAGTGCCTTGAGTTCGTTTAAGTGCATGGATTGGTTCCCGTAGGGGAGGTTGACCGAAAGTTCGGGGGTGGCAAAAAACAGGGGAAAGTTGGGAATGTGCCGTGATGCAAGCGGTGTCGCCGATGCATCCGCGTTCGTCACCGGTTCGGGGTGGCTCTCTGCGGTAAGAGAGTGAACGCAATAATTATGACAGGAAATTGCAGCCAAAAGAAAACCGGGCTGGCCCGGTCGTCTTTTGCTTGACCTGCGTCAGGCCTGCCGCTCCAGGGGCGGCAAGGTCTGACGGTCGGTTCAGAGTTGCTCGTCGATGAAGGCGATGAGTTGCGACTTGCTCAAGGCGCCCACTTTGGTGGCCGCCAATTTTCCGTCCTTGAACAGCATGAGCGTAGGGATGCCGCGAATGCCGAACTTGGCCGGGATGTCACGGTTTTCGTCCACATTCATCTTGGCAATTTGCAACTTGCCTTCGTAGCTTGTGGAGACTTCGTCCAGAATGGGGGCAATCATCTTGCAAGGGCCGCACCACTCCGCCCAGTAGTCCACCAGAATCGGTTGGGCGGACTGAAGCACATCGCTTTCAAAAGTCGCATCGGTGACGTGTTTGATGAGATCGCTGGCCATAAAAATTTTCCTTCGGGTGGAGTGAAAGCAACAAGAGTGAAATCGATTGTGACAGAAAGTAGTTCAGCGCATGCTCCAAGTCTCGCTATGAGCGACATAGAAAAAATTACACCGCATGACGTGGCAGTGGCAGTCATCGGTGGCGGACCTGCCGGCCTGATGGCTGCCCAGCAGATCAGCCAGGCAGGCCATCGTGTGCATCTTTTTGACGCCATGCCCTCGATGGGGCGCAAGTTTTTGCTTGCGGGCAAAGGCGGTTTGAACCTCACGCACGCGGAGCCCTCAGACGCATTTGTGCGCCGCTTTGCAGCGCGGCAAAATGTTTTGGCACCCCTCTTGGCGTCTTTTGGTGCCCAGGCCGCGCGGGACTGGGCGCATGGTCTCGGCGTCGAAACCTTTGTCGGGTCTTCTGGTCGCGTGTTTCCAAGCGACATGAAGGCTGCGCCCTTGCTGCGCGCGTGGCTGGCCCGTTTGCGCCACCCTGTGCAGGGCGTGCCCGTCGAGTTTCACATGCGCCATCGCTGGACAGGGTGGGGGAGCGATGGCCGTTTGACCTTTGTCACGCCCGCGGGCCCGGTGGCCGTGCGGGCCAGGGCCGTGGTGCTGGCACTGGGCGGTGGCAGTTGGGCGCGCTTGGGGTCGGACGGTGCATGGGTGGGACTGTTGCAAGCCCAGGGTGTGGACGTTGCGCCCTTGCTTCCAGCCAATGGCGGATTTGACGTGGCCGGGGGCTGGAGCCCCTTCTTTGCCGAAAAATTTGCGGGCCAGCCCTTCAAAACAGTGGCGATTACCGTGGCGGGTGCAGAACCCAACACAGCCCCGCTTTTCCAGCGAAAAGGGGAGTTTGTCGCGACCTCCACCGGGGTCGAAGGCAGCTTGATTTATGCGGCATCGCAGGTATTGCGTGAAATGCTTCTGCGCGACGGACGCGCGGAGTTTTTATTGGACTTGCTGCCCGACTTGAGCCTTGACCGGGTACGCGCCGAGGTCAGCCACCCCAGGGGTTCGCGCTCGCTCTCCAGTCATTTGAAAAGCCGCTTGCATTTGGATGGCATCAAGGCCGCAGTGCTTCGGGAGTGTCTGCCCAAGGCCAGCTTCGAGGATCCTCAGGCGCTCGCCAGTGCGATCAAGGCGCTGCCGATCAGGCTGCAGTCCCTGCGCCCCCTAGACGAAGCCATCAGCAGCGCGGGGGGCGTGCGGTTTGAATCCATGGGGTCTGACTTGATGCTGAAGCAGCGACCGGGGGTGTTTTGCGCCGGTGAAATGCTGGACTGGGAGGCGCCCACCGGAGGCTATTTGCTGACCGCGTCGTTGGCGACGGGGTATCGCGCAGCGCAAGGCGTGCTGGACTGTCTACAGTCGAAATGAGGGGTTGACGAGCCTTACCCCGGCACTGGCTCCACAGTTAGGGCTGCTTGGTTCCCCACCTGACCCGGTTGGCCGCTTCACCATGCGAGGAGGCCCGTCAGGGCGAATTGTAATGCCGGGCCCTGCGCGGCGCGCCCGTAGAATCGCGGCATGTCCTACCTCGTGCTTGCCCGCAAATACCGCCCGCGCAATTTTGCCGAAATGGTCGGGCAGAACCACGTGGTGCAGGCATTGAGCAACGCGCTGACCACCCAGCGACTGCACCACGCCTATTTGTTCACCGGCACGCGAGGCGTGGGCAAAACCACGGTGTCGCGCATTTTGGCCAAATCGCTGAATTGCCAGGGCACAGACGGGCAGGGCGGCATTACCGCCACACCCTGCGGCGTATGCCAGGCTTGCATGGACATTGATGCAGGGCGCTTTGTGGACTACACCGAGCTGGATGCAGCCTCGAACCGCGGCGTTGACGAGGTGCAGGCATTGCTCGAGCAGGCGGTGTACAAGCCGGTGCAGGGGCGCTTCAAGGTCTTCATGATTGACGAGGTGCACATGCTCACCAACACCGCCTTCAACGCGATGTTGAAGACGCTGGAGGAGCCACCCGATTACCTGAAGTTTGTGCTGGCCACCACCGATCCTCAAAAAGTGCCGGTCACAGTCTTGTCGCGCTGCCTGCAGTTCAACCTGCGACCCATGGCACCGGAGACGATTCGCGAGCACCTGACCGAGGTGCTGGGCCAGGAGTCTGTCAACGCTGAGCCCCAGGCCTTGCGCTTGCTGGCACGCGCGGCGCGCGGCTCTATGCGCGACGCATTGAGCTTGACCGACCAGGCGATTGCCTTTGGCGCTGGCGCGCTCACAGAATCGACGGTGCGCACCATGTTGGGCAGTGTGGACCGGGGCTATGTGTTTCGCTTGATCGAAGCCTTGGCGCTGGGCGATGGGCGCAGCGTGGTGGAGACGGTAGACAAACTGCGCCTCAACGGCCTGAATGCAGCCTCCACCCTCGAAGAAATGTCTGCGGTATTGCAACGCATGGCAGTCATTCAAACCCTGGGCGGCGGGGCCGCGTCAGGCGAAGACGACAGCGACACCGAGGCGGCTGAGATGGCGCGCCTGGCGGCCTTGTTGCCTCCGGATGAAACCCAGTTGCTGTACAGCATCTGTCTGCACGGCCGGGGCGATCTGGGGCTGGCGCCGGACGAATACGCGGC
>CANBQX010000123.1 GCA_947371775.1 Comamonadaceae bacterium | reverse complement strand
ATGGTGTATCTTTCTCGGTGGCACTGGCACTATTGTCGCCCCATCTATTGCCGCACTTAAAGCCCCATTTTCTGACCCCGCCCTATGACCCCCAGCCAGATCGACACCTTTTTTGCCACCCTGCAAGCGGCCAACCCGCACCCGCAAACCGAGCTGCACTACGCCAGCGTGTTTGAGCTGCTGGCCGCCGTTTTGCTCTCGGCCCAAGCCACCGACGTGGGGGTGAACAAAGCCACGCGCGGCCTGTTTGCGGTGGCCAACACGCCGCAAAAAATCACCGACTTGGGTTTGGCGGGCTTGGAGGCGCAGATCAAAACCATCGGCCTGTACCGCAGCAAGGCGCGCCACCTGCTGCAAACCTGCCACATCTTGGTGGCGCAGCATGGCGGCGTGGTGCCGCGCACCCGCGAGGCGCTGGAGGCGCTGCCCGGTGTGGGCCGCAAAACCGCCAATGTGGTGCTCAATGTGGCCTTTGGCGAACCCACCATGGCCGTAGACACCCATTTGTTTCGGCTGGGCAACCGCACAGGCCTGGCGCCCGGCAAGACGCCCTTGGCGGTCGAGCTCAAGCTGCTCAAGCGCATCCCGTCAAAGTACCTGGTGGACGCCCACCACTGGCTCATCCTGCACGGCCGCTATGTCTGCCAGGCACGCAAGCCGCAGTGTGCCCAGTGCGCGGTGGCGCAGGTGTGTGGGTTCAAAGGCAAAACCGCGCCGAAGTAGGCTGCGGCACGCTCACACTGGCGCGCCGCCGCGACCCGCCCCTTGCGCAAAGCGGGTGGCTCCCGCGCTGAACTCGCCACTGGCCAGCGTCGTTTGGCCATGCGCAAACTCGTTGCGCAGGGCGGCGTCCAGATTCAAACCGCCTTGCTCATAGGCACTGAGCCGGTCGTGGCGCATGCAGGTCTGGGGCAGCTCCGCGAGTTGCTGCGCCAGTGCCGTAGCCGCCTGCAAGCACTGCCCGTCCTCCACCACACGGTTCGCAAGGCCCATGGCCAAGGCATCTTCCGCGTCCACCGCCCGGCCCGTCAGAATCAAGTCCAAGGCACGCGACAGACCGATCAAGCGTGGCAAACGAACCGTGCCGCCGTCAATCAATGGCACGCCAAAGCGCCGGCAAAACACACCCATCACCGCAGAGCGTTCCACCACGCGCAGGTCACACCACAGCGCCAGCTCCAAGCCGCCAGCCACCGCGTGGCCGCTGATGGCAGCCACCACCGGTTTGGAAAGCAACATGCGCGACGGACCCATGGGGCCATCGCCTTCGGGCTCCAGGCGGTTGCGCCGGTTTGCATCGTTCATGGCTTTGAGGTCGGCACCCGCGCAAAACGTGCCGTGTGCGCCGTGCAGCACCGCCACATGGGCGCTGGTATCGGCATCGAATGCGCGAAACGCATCGGCCAAAGCCTGCGCCGTGGCACCGTCCACGGCATTGCGGGCCTGTTGGCGGTTGATAGACACCACGGTCACTTTGCCGTGGCGCGAAACGATCACCGGACTGTCTGACATAAAGGGCCTCCTGGGCCGCAGTATGGCAGTGCAGGAATCAGACGGAAGTCAGGTCAGCGCGGGGTCCAGGCCCATTTGGTCGATCTTTTTGAAATGCTTGCGCGCCAGCGCGACGATCTGCGCGTCCGTGGGCTGGTCGCTCACCACGCTTTCGGAAATGGCAGCCGCAACCTGGGCGCTGTGGCTTTTGCACCAGACGGCAAACTCTTCGCGGGCCGAGCCTGGGCCAGTGAGCAGCACCTCATGCACGCCCGCCAATGCCGTGGCGATATCGGCAAACAAACCCTTGCTGTCGTGCGGCTTGCCTTGGTGCTTGTGGTGGCTGCGCGAGTGGATGCGCTGCGACTGCATATGTTCGCGATCGAACATCATGACGTGGGCCTCCTGGTGGTCCAACCAGACAACCGCATGAAATGTAGACATAGTGACTTTCTTAAACGTGAGGGATAGAGGGGTGGTGCTCGGCCTTTTCCTGGCACGGCATGCAACGGGCGGCCTGTGGCAGTGCCTGCAAACGCTCGGGTGCCACTTCCATGCCACAGTCCACGCAGATGCCGTACACGCCTTGATCCAAACGCTTCAGGGCCTGGTCAATCTGGTCGAGTTCGGCGGTTTCGTGCTCGTTGATCGCAAATTCCAAGTCCCGCGCGCTGGCGACCTGGGCGGGCGAATCTTCGGGCCGGTCAAAGTGCTCTTGCGCCACGTCGGCGCGGCTGCGCACACCGCCACGCTGCGCCTCAATTTGCGCCAACAGGGCCGCGCGCTGGGACAGCAGGCTCTGGCGGTGAATTGCCTGAAACTTGGAATCGGTCATCGCTTCTCCTTGCTTGTTACCGGCCCATGCTAGGCCGAAGGCAGAGGCAGAACTAGATCTGGATCAAGTCAGGCGCAATCAGTTTGTCGACTGTCGTCTACCTATGCAAAAAATTGCGACACTTGAAATTCAATCGGCTAAGGCGCTGCGCCGCATACCCACCCAATGATCGGACTCTCCCATGAGCGAATCTCTTGTCAATGTGAGCCTGCAACAAAAGCAGAATTACCAGTTTGAAGTCATCTTTGGCGGCCAAGTGCCTGTATTGCTGGCAGACGAGCCCGCGCCCATGGGCGCTGGCCTGGGACCGTCGCCAGTACAGTTGCTGGCCGCGGCGGTGGGTAATTGCCTGGTGGACTCACTGCTGTTTGCGCTACGCAAGTTCAAGCAAAGTCCCGATCCACTGCGCTGCGATGTAGAGGCCCAAGTCGGGCGCAACAGCGAAGGCCGACTGCGCGTACTGCAGATCCGCGCGGTGCTGACATTGGGGGTTCCCGCAGCGTCCCTGGAACATCTAGATCGGGTACTGGAGCAATTTGAGAGCTTTTGCACGGTAACCCAAAGCGTAGGCCAGGGAATTGCAGTTGTCGTTGAAGTTTTCGACTCCAACCTGCTTCGCCTAAAACCACACTGATCCACACCTTTGAAACAGGCGACTCATAGAAGCCGCACACGACTTGGTAGCGCAGCCCAAACCCATAAAGCTGCGCTTGCCCATCGCGATCGGGCGGGCGACTTGAACAGCCAAGACGGCGACTTTGTTCGCGCGTTGTCGACGCCGGAGAGAGGAAATGTGAATTCAGTAAATCTCGTGTGGAATCAATGAAACCAAGCCGTATTTTGAGCCTCTAGCTCTGCGTCGTCCAGCACACCAACCATGGCTCCGAGTTGCAGGCGTGCCAACAACAGATCGCCGCTAGCCTGCACCAGCGCCAGTGCAGCGGCTGCAGAGTCGCTTTCCGCTTGCAACAGGTCCAGCGTTGTTCGGTCCCCTACCTGGAGCCCCAGTCGCGTTGCTTCCAGTCGCGCTTTGGACGCTTGGTGCGCAGCCTGCATTGCCCGCAGACGCGCTGGACCGGTTTGCAGAGTGAGCCACAACTGCTGAACCATGTGCCCCGTCTGTTGCCGCGCTGCCGCAAGTTCCGCCTGCGCCTGCTCCTGCAGAAACAGCGCCTGTTGCTGGCGCGCATCGCGCATGCCACCAGTGAATACCGGCATGGACCATTGCAGTCCCACCATCCTTTGCCCGGACGAGTTCGTTGCGGCGCCGAAATCACCGTCACCACTGACGCGTTCCTGCCCGACTTGTGCCACCAGATCCAAGGTGGAACTGGCCCCTACGCTGTATTTGCTCACTTCCTCTTGCGCGCTTTGCACGCGCATTGCTTGCAAACGAAGCGCCCCATGATTTTCCAAGGCCATCGTGAGCCATTGCTCCATACTGCGCGCCTCGGAAAATTCGGCACCCGCCGTGGACGATGGCGCTTGCAAGGTTAACTCCGCCTCGGGCAGCCCGGTCGACTGCGCCAGCAACCGCTTAGCCATCACCCCTGTGTTTTCTGCACTCAGTAGCTGGGCCTGCAGAACCATTGCACGGGCGCGGGCCTCGTAGGTCTCAGTCACGGGTTTATCACCCAAAGCAAAGCGATCTTGGGCCTCCACCAGCGCCCTGTTCACCGCCACCTGCTGCTGGCGCAGCAAGTCCACGTGGTTCTGCGCCACGAGCAGGTCAACGTAGCGCTTGGCGGTCAGCAACATTAGGTCGCGCTGTGCATTGTTTGACTGCACTTGAGCTATGTCTGCGCTCAGTTCCAACTGTCGCGCCTGTGCGCTGCGTTCGCCACTGCGCAGAGCTTGTCGCGCAGAAACCGACCAACGTGTGCTCACACCGGAGTTCACCGAGGTATTGAAGTCAACTCCGTTGGACGCCCCCAAACCAGACGCCGCAAAGTGCGCGCCGGTACTCGCCGAATCTGCACCCGCCATGCCTGCCCCCACACTGACAGAAACCTGCGGTCGCCACATCGCTGTTGCTTGCTGTCGCTGCGTTTCGCCGCCTTGGGCGACTGCACGGGCCACAGCCATTGCGGGGTCGGCCGTTTGCACGGCGCGCCAAGCCTGCGCCAGGTCTAAAGCATGTGTCCCTGCGGCACTGGCACCCATGAGTGCGATCAACAGGGCCCGGGCAATCGCTTTTTTGCTTGTCATTGTGAATCTCAACTTGGGCTTCAGTTACCCGCTTGTAGGCCGATCTTGCGCATGATCGTTTCCATCAGACACCAGCGGGTCAGCGCACTTTGCGCCAGGTTCAGCCCGACAAATGCGGTGAATGCCAACCACCAGGAGCTGACAAAGAGTGGGCTTTCGGGGATGCCCATGGCCAGCGAGCCCAGAATAAAAACACCGGCCACCAAACGAACCATTTGCCATGAGGTCATAAAAATACTCCTTGAAAAATTAAACAGAAACTTCTTGCGTCGCCAACGCTTGGGGGCGCTTGCGGTAGGCGGCGTAGTACAGGGTGGGAATGACCACCAGGGTGAGCACGGTGGACACTGAAATGCCGAAAATCAACGAGATGGCCAAACCGTTAAAGATGGGGTCGTCCAGTATGAAGAAGGCACCCAGCATGGCGGCCAATCCGGTCAGCATGATGGGCTGGGCACGGGTGATAGCGGACTGCACCACGGCTTGCTTGAAGGGCAAACCTTGCCGTACCAGGAGGTTGATGAAGTCCACCAGCAAGATCGAGTTGCGCACAATGATGCCGGCCAGCGCGATCATTCCGATCATGCTGGTCGCGGTGTACTGCGCACCCAGTAGCGCATGGCCGGGCATCACGCCAATGATGGTCAAGGGAATTGGCGCCATGATGATGAGCGGTGTGAGGTAAGAGCCAAATTGCGCCACCACCAGCAGGTAGATCAGTACCAGGCCCACGGCATACGCGGCACCCATGTCGCGGAAAGTTTCATAGGTGACTTGCGACTCGCCGTCCCACTTCAGCGAATATCCGCGCAGCGGGTCGCTGGGCTGTTTCACAAAATACTCCGCCAAGGTTCCACCACCGGGTGTTGCAATGGCGGTGATCTTGCTGCGCATTTGAAACACGCCATAGAGCGGGCTGTCGAGCTGGCCCGCCATGTCGGCGACCACCATGTTCACCGGCAGCAGGTCCTTGTGATACACCGGTTGTTCGCGCAAGCTGTCGCTGACCGTGACCAACTCACGCACTGGCACCAGCACGCCATTGCTTGAGCGCACATGCAAAGCCAGTAGCGCGTTGATGTCTCCATGGCTCTCGGGCGCCAACTGCATCGTCACCGAAGCGGGGTATTTGCTTGCGTCATGAAGATAGGTAGCTGCATCGCCACTCAAGCCGGTGCGCAGCGCGCCCACAATGGCTTGCTGCGACACGCCGAGCATCGCTGCCTTGCGCCGGTCCACCAGAAGCAATTGGCGTGGCGCGTCGGCAATGCTGCTGTCGTCGACGTCCACGATGCC
>CANBQX010000122.1 GCA_947371775.1 Comamonadaceae bacterium | reverse complement strand
TGCACACCGAGTTGTTCACCCAGTTGGCCTACCACCTGCCTGCCGAGCTGGTGGCCACCAAGGCCCAGCTCGAACAGCGCTTAGCGGCTTAAGGACTGGCGATGGGCCGTGACCACCCGGTTGCGGCCATCGCGCTTGGCTTGGTAGAGAGCGTTGTCTGCTGCGCGAACCAAATCGTGGAATCCTACCTGGTGGTCCCAGTCGGCAACACCGATGGACACGCTGATCTTGAGCGTCGCGCCTGAGTCCAAATCGAGGGGCTCCGAATCAAACGCGTCGAGCACACGCTGGGCAATCGCTGTGGCCTGATCCGCGTCCAGTTCAGGCAGCAAAATACAGAATTC
Source organism: Comamonadaceae bacterium (assembly GCA_947371775.1). Taxonomy (GTDB): domain Bacteria; phylum Pseudomonadota; class Gammaproteobacteria; order Burkholderiales; family Burkholderiaceae_C; genus Allorhodoferax. Next base: position 5,492 of record CANBQX010000122.1, on the reverse strand, counting down.
TTCTCCGCCGAAACGCGCACACAGGTCGGCGGGGCGCAGCATTTGCAGCATACGCTGGGCTGATTCCCGCAGTACCTGGTCACCCACGGCATGGCCAAACTCGTCATTGACCCGTTTGAAAAAGTCGATGTCCACCATCAGCACAGACACCGGGCGCTCGGACATTTGAAACCGCTGCAAAGTGCGTGGAAACATGTTTTCCATCCAGCGGCGGTTGTGCAAACCTGTCAACGCGTCTGTGTCGGCGTCGCGCGCCAACCGTTGCTGGTGCGCAATGGCGCCACGCAAGCCGTCATTGGCCTGGCGCATGCGGTCTGAGAGCATGCGCAGCAAATTCAGCGCAATTTTGGGTTCGACCTGCATGGTTTGCCAGGCCATGTCGGTAGGAATAGCCAACACCCGGGACTCGCGCGCCGCAATGGCCCACACCGTCGGCGGCTGGCCATCAATCAGACCCTGCTCCCCCAGGGACTGACCTGGAAATATGCGCGCCACCTCCGGCCCGGACATGGTCCGCTGTGCAATGTTCTCATCTGGCAGTTCGGGCATGGGGTCCAGCCACACCGAAAGCTGCCCGCTGACCACCAGGAACAGTTTGCCGTGGGGCACGCCGCTCTCGATCAGCGTCTCGCCGCGCTGGAGTACCAACACCGGCGTGTAATGCAACCAATCGAACACGGAGGAATAAGGCACGCCTTGAAGCAAGGGTGATTCCAACAGCATTTCACGCTGACCTGCCGTCAGCGAGACATAGGTGGGTTGTGCCGTAGTCGCCAATTCCGGAGTCTCTTGCGGACCCACGGTGTGTTCCTTCATAACGCCTCCAAAAAAACCGCAGCCATAGCTGTGGATGCGAAGCCAAGTTTCAAAGTGCGGGAAGCGCACGCGCTCACCTGAACACCGCATGGTACTACTAATCAAAATTTGACTAGTATTTGACTGGCCGTTTGCGGCAATATCGGCTCCTGCCGACCACACAGGCACAATGGGGTTTCAAAATTGCTTTGGAGAACGCCCCTGTGGCAAAAGTCAAAATTCTAGACGGCGGCATGGGGCGCGAACTCAAACGCATGGGCGCGCCCTTTCAGCAGCCGGAGTGGTCGGCGCTGGCGCTGCTCGAAGGCCCGCAGTTCGTGCGCCAGGCGCACGATGCTTTTGTGCAAGGAGGCGCCCAGATCATCACCACCAACAGCTATGCGGTGGTGCCCTTTCACATCGGGCAGGAGCGATTTGACGCCCAAGGCGTGGCATTGGCCCGTTTGGCGGCAGAACTTGCACGTGCCAGTGCCGATGCCGCTGCGCACCCGGTGACGGTGGCGGGTTCGCTGCCGCCGGCGCTGGGCTCATACCGGCCTGATTTGTTTGAGCGCGAGGCGTCCGTGCGCATTCACCAGGCACTGATTGCCGGCATGGACGACTTGGTCGATGTGTGGCTGGCCGAAACGCAGAGCTCGATTGCCGAGATTCACGCGATACACGCCGCACTCCAAGGCAACACCAAGCCGCTTTGGATTTCGTTCACCCTGGATGACGAACCCGAGGGCGACACGCCGGTGCTGCGCTCGGGCGAGTCCGTAGCCAGCGCTGTCGGTGCAGCGTTGGCGCTGGGTGCGCAGGCGGTGTTATTCAACTGCAGCCAGCCTGAAGTGATGGAGGCCGCCGTGATTGCGGCCAAACATGCCATGGCAGGTGCAGGTGCCGCTGTGGACATTGGCGTGTATGCCAATGCCTTTCCCGCCCAATCAAAAAAGGCCACAGCCAATGCCGTGATTCTGGACATCCGTGAGGATCTCGACCCCCTGTCCTATGTGGGTTGGGCACAGCGCTGGGTGGGCCAGGGTGCCACGATTGTCGGCGGATGCTGCGGCATTTCTCCACAGCACATTGCTGAACTGGCAGACACCTTCGCATGAGTGACTCTTGACGGCCTTCCAGCCACTGCAACGCGGCTAAAGTGGTGGCTTTGATTCTGAGGATACGTCCATGCGCATTTGGCAAAAGCCCATCTCCGTCGAACTGTTGACCCAAAGCACTGTTGGTACCGCAGATAGCCATTTGGGCATTGAATTCCTGGAAGTGGGGGACGACTACCTCGTGGGGCGCGTGCCGGTGGACGAGCGTACCCGGCAGCCCTATGGGCTGCTGCATGGCGGTATCTCGGTGGTGTTGGCAGAAACACTGGGCTCATGTGGCGCGGCATTTTCTTGCCCACCGGGTTACCGGGCGGTCGGGCTGGATATCAACGCCAACCACCTTAAAGGTGTGCGCAGTGGTTGGGTCACCGGCACTGCACGCTCCATTCACAGAGGCAGCACCACCCACGTATGGCAAATCGAACTGCGGGACGACGCGGGGGACATGAGCTGCATCTCTCGCATCACGATGGCGATTTTGGCGCCGCGATAAACCGCGGCACACCCCAGGCTTAGCCCTTGGCGGCCATGCGCTCGCTTTTCCAGTAAACGTCGTCACCCACGGTGCCGTCCGTGCGATGGCGATTGAGCACGCGCGCCAAGACAAACATCAAATCCGACAGGCGGTTGAGGTACTGGCGGGGTGTCTCTTTCAGCGCTTCTTCGTTGCCCAGTGCCACCACCGCGCGCTCGGCGCGGCGGGCGACGGTGCGGCAGACATGGGCCAGGGCCGCTGCGCGGGTTCCCGCGGGCAGGATGAACTCCTGCAAACGCGGCAGGTCCAGGTTGTAAGCCTCCAAGGCATCGTCCAAAGCCAGTACCGCCTCGCCTTTGAGGAGCTCAAAACCCGGAATGGACAGCTCACCGCCCAGGTTAAACAGCTGGTGCTGCACCTCCACCAGCACCGCGCGCACGCCGTCGGGCATGGCTTCGCAGAGCAGCACGCCGATGTGGGAGTTGAGTTCGTCCACATCGCCCATGGCATGTACCCGCAGGCTGTTTTTGGATACGCGACTGTTGTCGCCCAAGCCGGTGGTGCCACCGTCTCCAGTGCGGGTTGCGATTTGTGTAAGGCGGTTTGACATAGCTTGTTGCGTTGCGCGGCTTACATCACCGAGTGTTCGGCAATGGCTTCGGCAAGTGTTTCCATTTTGTGTTGCAGGTCTTCTTGCGTATCCGCATGGCGAAGTGCCACCTGTTCGATATCAGCAGCGCAGGACAAAAACGCGTCCACCACCACCGGATCAAACTGCGCACCCCGTTCAGCAGCAATACGTTCCAGCGCCTGCGCGTGGGATATGCCGCTCTTGTAGACCTTGTTGCTCACCATCGCGTCGTACACATCGGCGACTGCGACGATGCGGGCGCACAGGGGAATGGCCTCGCCTGCGCGCTGCTCTGGATAGCCCTGACCGTTCCAGTGCTCATGGTGAGACAGGGCCAACTCTTTGGCCATCGAGAGCCAGGTATCGGCCGGACCGCAGGTTTTTTCCGCTTGCAGCAGCGCCTTGTATCCGCGCACCGTATGGCTTTGCATGGTGCTGCGCTCTTGGGGGGTAAATCGCCCGGGTTTGAGCAGAATGCGCTCCGGAATCGCCAAGGTTCCGATGTCATAAAACAGCACGCCTTGGACCAACTTCGCCACGTACTCAGGCGTCAAGATAGGAGCCAGCGCCGGTACGTGTTGCAATGCTTGGGCCAGCAGACGGACATATCCCTGGACACGCAGCAAGTGCGCTTCGGTATCCGCATCGCGGCGCTCAGCCAATGTTGCCATCGCAAACAAAACCACCTGTGACACGGAGGCCACGCGCGCGTCTGCGCTTGCAAAGGGAGAGGTGAGGGGCGTTGTGGTGATGGACATGCTAGGGCCTTGCAAAGATGAAGGGCATTTTGTAAATCCATACCATTTTGCCATCGCTTGCCTTATAGCGATGGGTTGGTACGAGCTCCGTGGCTTCAAAGTCCAGGCTCACCATGGTCGCACCTTTTCGGAGTTCCTTGTGCGCTTTGGCAACTGCTTTGGGCATGCTCTCGGGCCGTTGAAACAGGTACACCATTTGGTAGCCCGACCAGTCGGCCTGCCAAATATCACCGCGGCTGATGCGAGCCCAAGGCAGGCGCAGCGCACACAGCCAGCGCAGTGAGGCACTCCACTCCAGACCGTAAAACTGAGCCTGGGGGTAAGCCTTGCGAAGTGCAAGCAATCCGTGTCCCAAACCGCAGCCAGCGTCGAGCACGCGCGCGCCGGTAGGCAGCGGGGCATAGTCCGGCAAGGCGAGCAGTGCTCGCGCAGGGGTGGGAAACAGCGGGGCGTCGGCCCAGGTGTTCATGGGGTAGACCAGCAGCATGACCACCAGGGGCAGCAACCACACCCAGGCCGGCATATCACCCAGACCCAAAAGCGGCAGGCTCAAAGCAAAGGACACCGGAAAGCCCGCTGCCACCACCGCCTTGCGCCACCAACTGTCGCCCCACAAGCTGAGTACAACGCCCAACAGCGCCGCAATAAGCAGCGCAAAGCCCATGGGCCAGTCGCGCAGCAAAAGAATGCGAAACGCGGCCCAGCTCACGCCCCAGCTCAGCAAGGCCGGCAAGGGCCATGGCGGCGCAGCACGCCAGCGGCTGCGTGGTGCGGGTGGCGTGTCGGCGGAGCCGGTCATGCGTGACTAGCGGTTGCCGTGGGGGGCCAGGCGCTCGATCAGGCCATTGAGTGCGTCCAGCGAGCCAAATTGAATCACCACTTCGCCCATTTCTTCAATGCGACCCGCTCTTTTAATTCGCTTTTTGACAAGCACTTCGACCTGGGCTTGCAGTAGATCTGACAATTCTTCTTCGACACGTTTGAGGTCGCGTGATTTTTCTTTTTTCGGCTTGGAAGCCACCAGTGAAAACTCAGCGCTCAGCTTTTTCACCAGACTTTCGGCCTCGCGCACCGACAGCTTTTTGTTGGCAATCTGGTTGGCGGCGGTGATTTGTGTGGCGCGGTCCAGCGCGAGCAGGGCGCGGGCATGGCCCATGTCAATGTCCCCGGCCATGAGCATGGACTGCACGGGATCGGCCAGATTGAGCAAGCGCATCAGGTTGCTGGCCGCGCTGCGCGAGCGACCTACCGACTGCGCCGCCTGTTCATGGGTCAGACCAAACTCTTTGATCAAACGCTGCAAGCCCTGCGCCTCTTCGAGCGGATTGAGGTCTTCACGCTGCATGTTCTCGATCAAGGCCATGGCGGCAGCGGCTTCGTCCGCCACATTGCGCACCAGCACCGGAACCCGGTCCAGGCCCGCCAGCTTGGCCGCGCGGAAACGCCGTTCCCCGGCAATGATTTCATACACCGGACGGCTGGAGCCCTCGGGCCTGTGCGCGTTGGCCCGCGCCGCGTCCAGCTCACGCACCAGGATGGGCTGCATGATGCCTTGGGCTTTGATGCTTTCAGCCAACTCGTAGAGCGCACCTTCGTCCATGTGGGTGCGCGGCTGGTAAATGCCGGCCACCATGTCGCCAAGCAGCAGGGTGGTGGGCAAGTTGGCATCGACCGGGGTATCGGGTGCAATGTCTTGGACTTTGGGGCCAAGCAGG
>CANBQX010000121.1 GCA_947371775.1 Comamonadaceae bacterium | reverse complement strand
ATTGCCAGCGCTGGCCCAGGCGGTGGAGGCCTTTACTGGCAGCGACATGAAAGACTGGAATGCCACTGCCGTTGACGTGGTGGCGATCGCTCCCTACCAACACCTGATGCAACGCGTCACCCCCGAGCAACTCGACGCCTTGTTTGAGCTGCCTGCCGTGATTGAACAGAAACTCATCCCCGGCGGCGAAGAAATCGCCCCCGTCATTGGCATTGACGACTTCGCCAAGATTGACCTGCGCATTGCCAGGATCGTGAACTGCGAAGCGGTGGAGGGCTCGGTCAAGCTGCTGCGCCTGACGCTGGACGCGGGCGAGGGGCGTATGCGCAACGTGTTCAGTGGCATCGCCAGCATGTACCAACCCTCAGACCTGATTGGCCAACTCACCGTGCTGGTGGCCAATCTGGCGCCGCGCAAGATGAAATTTGGCGTGTCAGAGGGCATGGTGCTGGCCGCCAGCCACGCCGATGAAAAGGCGCAGCCCGGCATCTACATCCTCCATCCCTGGCCTGGCGCGAAGCCTGGCATGCGCATAGGCTAATTACATGCACCACCACTCTGCGGCGCAGGCGCTGCAATTTGACGTCCTGATCGTCGGCAGCGGCCTGGCAGGCCTGAGCACCGCGCTCTTATTGTCTGAAAAATACCGGGTTGCCATCATCACCAAACGCGCGGTGCGCGAAGGCTCCAGCGGCTGGGCGCAAGGCGGCATTGCCGCGGTGTGGGACAAGGCCGACAGCTTTGCTGCGCATGTGGACGACACCTTGATCGCAGGCGCGGGCCTGTGCGACATGGCGGCCACCCAGTTTGTGGTGGAGCAAGCGCCGCAAGCGATTGCCTGGCTGCAGGCCATGGGCGTGCCCTTTAGCACCGAGCACAACGGTGACCTGCACCTCACCCGCGAAGGCGGCCACAGCGCACGGCGCATCGTGCACGTGACCGATGCCACTGGCGCGGCCGTGCAAACCACGCTGATTGAGCGGGTGCAAAAGTCGCCCAACATCACCTTGTTTGAAAACCACACCCTGGTGGACCTGATTACCAGCGACAAGCTGAGCGCGCCGGGAACGCCCCGCCGCTGTGTGGGCCTGTATGCCCTGGACGACGACCGCGATGAGGTGCTGACCTTCTCCGCCCCGCACACGCTGCTCGCCACGGGGGGCGCAGGCAAGGTCTACCTCTACACCACCAACCCCGACACCGCCACTGGCGACGGCATTGCCGCCGCCTGGCGCGCGGGCTGCCGGGTGCAGAACATGGAGTTCATCCAGTTCCACCCGACCTGCCTCTACCACCCACACGCCAAGTCGTTTCTGATCAGCGAAGCCGTGCGGGGCGAAGGCGGACGCCTGCTGCTGCCCGACGGCACCCGCTTCATGCCCGCCCACGACGCCCGTGCCGAACTCGCTCCCCGCGACGTGGTGGCCCGCGCGATTGACTTTGAGATGAAAAAAGGCGGTTTCGATTGCGTCTACCTGGACATCTCGCACCAGCCGCTGGCCTTTATCCAAGAGCACTTTCCCAACATCTATGCGCGTTGTTTGGAGCTGGGCATTGACATCAGCCGCCAGCCGATTCCGGTCGTGCCTGCGGCGCACTACACCTGCGGCGGCGTGCTGGCCGACCTGACCGGCCGCACCGACCTGCCCGGCCTGTATGCCATTGGAGAAGCCGCCTGCAGTGGCCTGCATGGCGCCAACCGCCTGGCCAGCAACTCGCTGGTGGAGTGCATGGTGTTTGCCCGCGCCGCCAGCCACGACATTGAACAGCAGCCTGGTGTGCCGGTGCCTACCCTGCCCGCCTGGGACGACAGCCGTGTGACCGATGCCGACGAGTCGGTCGTGATCTCGCACAACTGGGATGAGCTGCGCCGCTTTATGTGGGACTACGTGGGCATCGTGCGTACCAACAAACGCCTGGAGCGCGCCGCGCACCGCATTGCCCTGCTGCAAGACGAAATCCAGGAGTTTTACGCCAACTTCCATGTCAGCCGCGATTTGCTGGAGCTGCGCAACCTGGTGCAAGTGGCTGACCTGATTGTGCAAAGCGCCCGCGCACGCCATGAGAGCCGGGGCCTGCACTTCAGCCGCGATTACCCGGACCTGCTGGACGTGGCGCTGCCCACCACCCTGACGCCCCAGGCGCGGGACTGAGCTCCGCGCAAGCGGGTCTGGCATGCCGCCCATGAAGCGCCCTGCCGCGACCCATCCCCTGTGGCCCTTGCTCGCCAGCTTCTCTTGGCAGGAGCTGCGCCACCACCCCTGGCGCAATGCCGCGGCTGTCGTCTCGGTGATGCTGGGCGTGGCACTGGCCTTTGCGGTGCACTTGATCAATGCCTCGGCCTTGGACGAGTTTGCCCAAGCGGTGCGCTCGGTGTCGGGGCAGGCAGACCTCACGGCGAGCGCCAGCAGCAACCACCTGGACGAGCACTTGTATGGTCGCCTGAGCCGCGACCCGCGGGTGGCATGGGCATCACCTGTGCTGGAGATCAACACCTATGCACTGACCGCCAGCTCATCGAACGACACCGCACCCCGCAAAGTGGCCCTGCGCGTGGTCGGCATAGACGCATTGCAAATTGCAGCCATCGCGCCCGATCTGCTGCCCCTGCCCGCGCAAAGTGCAAACCGACTGGACCTTTTTGCGCCCGATGCCGTGTACTTGAACGCGAGTGCGCGTGCGGCGCTGGGCGCGTCTGCCACGCCAACCGTTCGCGTGCAGCACGGCATGCAGTGGCAAGCGTTGCGCGTGGCGGGCACGGTGGCCGCCAGTGGCGCACCGCTGGTGGTGATGGACATCGCGGCCGCACAAGAGGCCTTTGGCATGCTGGGACAACTCAGCCGGGTGGATGTGCGACTGCAACTGGGTACAAAGCGTGACGCCTTTGCCCAGGACATGCTGTCGCAAGCCGACTGGCCCGCAGGCGCCACGCTGCAGGCGCCTGGTGAAGCACTCTCGCGCATGGGCAATGTGTCGCGCGCCTACCGAGTGAACCTGACGGTGCTGGCTTTGGTGGCGCTGTTTACCGGTGGCTTTTTGGTGTTTTCGGTCCTGGCATTGAGTGTGACCCGCCGGGCCCAGCAGTTTGCCTTGCTTGACGTGCTGGGCCTGCGCCGCAGCGACCGTATGGCGCTGGTGCTGCTGGAGGCGCTGGCCTTGGGCTTGCTCGGCAGTGTGTTGGGCCTGGCCTTGGGCACAGGGCTGGCGATGACTGCGCTGCATGTGCTGGGGGGTGACCTGGGCGGGGGCTACTTTTCCGGCGATACGCCGCCCTTGCAATGGAGCGCTGGCGCGGCACTGGTGTTCGGGGCGCTGGGCGTGGCCGCGGCGCTGCTGGGTGCTTTCATTCCCGCACGACTTGCGGCAGCTTTGCCCCCCACCCAGACCTTGAAAGGCCAGGGCATTCAGTCTGACGGCGGCGGACAAGCCCGCAACAGCCTTGTGCTGCTGGTCGTCGCCGTGGGGCTCGCTGCGCTGCCACCGATTGCCGGGGTTCCACTGGCGGCCTATGTCAGCGTGGCCTTGCTCTTGCTGGGCGGCATGGGCGCCCTGCCCTGGCTGGTGTCGGTCCTGCTCAAAGCCGTGGCGCCTTGGGTGGCGCTGGCACCGCTGCGCTTGCTGGCGGTAGAGCGTGCGCGCCGTGTTCCGCACGGCGCAGCCATTGCGGTCAGCGCGGTGGTGGCCTCGCTCAGCCTGGCGGTGGCGCTCACGGTGATGGTGGCGAGCTTTCGGCAGTCGGTCACGCAGTGGCTGGACTCGGTGCTGCCCGCCACCCTGTATGTGCGCACCTCCGGCAGCGCCAGCAGCAGCGACACCGCATTTTTTGACCCGCGCTTTGTGCAAGCGGCGTCCACCCTGCCTGGCGTGCAGCGCCTGCGCTGGCAACGCACTCTGGCCCTGACCTTGGCGCCCGACAAGCCCACAGTGGCCCTGTTGGTGCGCCCTCTGCACTCCGCCCAAAGCCCAGCGCTGGATGACAGCGCCAGCCTGCCCCTGGTGGGCGATGCGCTGCCGGTGCCCGAGGGCCACATCGGTATTTATGTAAGTGAGGCCATGGTGGACTTGTATGGCGCACGCTTGGGGCAAGACCTGCCACCCGTATCTGCCGCCTTGCAGTCGCTGCGCAAGCCCGGCGCAGCGCCTGTGCGTCCCTTGTTTGTGGCGGGCGTGTGGCGCGATTACGCGCGCCAGTTTGGCACCGTGGTCATCGACACCCGCGACTTTGCCTCGGTCAACGACGACCCGCGTGTCAACGACCTGGCCCTGTGGCTCGCACCCGGCGCCGACGAAGTGGCCGTGCAAGACACGCTGCGATCACTGGCGGACACACTGGGTGGCGCCCAGGCCAGTGCGCTGCTGGACTTTGGATCGGCAGGCGACATCCGCCAGCGCACCTTGCAGATTTTTGACCGCAGCTTTGCCGTGACCCACTGGCTGCAGGCGGTGGCCATCGGCATTGGACTGTTTGGCGTGGCAGCGAGTTTCAGTGCGCAGGTGCTGGCGCGGCGAAAAGAGTTTGGATTGCTGGTGCATTTGGGGCTGACGCGCGGCCAGGTGCTGCGCCTGCTGGCCCTGGAGGGTGCGGCCTGGACCCTTCTCGGTGCACTGGCCGGCACGCTGCTGGGGCTGGCGGTGGCAGCGGTGCTGGTGTTTGTGGTGAACCCGCAGAGCTTTCACTGGAGCATGGACCTGCACGTGCCCTGGCTGCGCCTGCTGGCCTTGGACCTGGCCGTGGTGCTGGCAGGCACTGCGACCGCGTGGATTGCCGGACGCAGTGCGGCCGGGCGTGACGCGGTGCAGGCGGTCAAAGAAGACTGGTAGCCGCACCGCGCCTGTCAGAGCCCCTTATTTGCCCATCAGTTTGTCCGCCAAGGCTTGGTAGGCGGGCAAGGACGTGGGGTCATTGAAGGCATTGGCCGGCATGGGGAACGATGCGTAGCGCGCGATCACCATTTCGGCCTTGGGATCAATGTAGAGCGCCTGACCGTGGATGCCGCGTGCCGAATAGGCACCGTCGGCATTGTTCAAGACCCACCACATATTGCGGTAGCTGCCCCCGGGCAAGGTCGCATAGCCCGCCTTGGCAAAGTTCTGCTTGTCGCCGCCTTTGCGCACATCGTCCACCACCGCTTTGGGCACGACCTGCTGGCCGTTGAACTTGCCATCGTTGCGCATCATTTCGCCAAAACGCGCCAGGTCGCGCAGGCCGGTGTACAGGCCGCCCCCCGCAAATTCAGTGCCTTCGGTGTCGATGGAAATATAGGCGTCTTGCTCCATGCCCAGCTTGGACCAAATGCGCTCTGACAGGTTCTCGCCGACGGACTTGTTGGTCACGCGGCGAATCAGCCAACCCAGCACATCGCTGTTGACGGTTTTGTAGGCAAAGGCCTGGCCATGCTCACCCTCGGGAGCCACTGTTTTCAGGAACTCATAAAAGGTTTTGGGGCCTTGGTAGCCCGGCGGGCGGGGCAAGACATTGCCCGCGCGCACGTGGTCCCACACCTCGGCCTTGGGGTCGGCGTAGTTTTCGCTGTATTTGATGGACGTGGTCATGTCCAGCACCTGGCGCACGGTGGCGCTGCCAAAGCCGCTGTCTTTGAGTTCGGGGATGTACTGCTCCACTTTGGCATTGGGGTCTAACTTGCCCTCGGCCACCAGCATGGCGCCTATGGTGCCGAAAAAGGATTTGGTGACCGAATGGCCCGCGTGCTGTCCATGGGGGGCCAAAGCGCCGAAGTAGCGCTCGTACACGATGCGGCCTTTGTGCAGCACCACAATGCCGTCGGTGTAATTGGCCGACAGCGACTGCGCCCAGGTCATGGGCTCGGTCTTGCCCA
>CANBQX010000120.1 GCA_947371775.1 Comamonadaceae bacterium | reverse complement strand
AGCCAGGCAATGAGGGGGGCACAAGTCTGGTCTTCGCTGCCCAGCACATCCAGCGACAAGCGTGTGAGGCGCAACAAGTTTTCGCTGCGCTCGGTGTAGCGGCCCATCCAAAACAAGTTTTCTGCGGCACGGCTGGTCACGATGCGCTGGCGTTGTGCCGTGCCTGCCACACCCGGCGTCAGCCAGGGCATGCCTGGCAAGGGGGGCAGTCCGGTGGCAACGGAGGCGTCTGGCGCCTGCGGCAAAGAAGACTGGGACTGGGACTGGGACTGAGATTGCGATGGATTTTGCGAGGGAGGCACAGCGGCTTCTGCATCGGTGCCAGAGCGTCCGGTCAAGACCCATACATCGGCGCTGCTGCCGCCACGCTGCATGGACGCAATGCCCTCGCGCGTGCCCAAGCGCGCCAAGCCACCCGGCAGCACGTCCCAGCCGCCTTGGGTATTGGCCAGTGCAAACACCCGCAGAATCACCGGGCGCGCACCGATCGAGGCTTGCGCCGCGTGGGTCTGCCAGACCGGAGTGTGCGAAATCGGCAAAAAGGCTTGCAGTGTGTGCGCTGAACCGTCCCGAAAAATGCGCCCCGACCACTCGTCGCGCTCGCGCTGCGACAGGTTGCGCCCCAGCACCGGCTCAAAGCTCGGGCGGCTCGAAAACGCGGGGTAGCTCGGTTTGATCACGCAATCGGCCATGCGCGGCAGTACCTGCTGCATGGCACTGCGCTCACCGCACCACCAGCTTGGAATGGCGGGCAGGCGCAGCTCTTCGCCCAACACCGATTTGGCCAAGGCCGGCATAAAGCCCAGCAAGGCGCTCGACTCCAAAAAGCCCGAGCCCGGCGCATTGGCCACCAGCACATTGCCCGCGCGCACCACCTGCAGCAAACCGGGCACGCCCAGGGTGGATTCGGCACGCAACTCCAGCGGGTCCAGCCAGGCATCGTCCACCCGCTTGAGCAGGCCGTGCACGCGCTGCAGCCCTTGCAGGGTTTTGAGGTACAGCTTTTGGTGGCGCACCAGCAAATCACCGCCTTGCACCAGCGTCAACCCCAAGTAACGCGCCAGGTAGGCGTGCTCAAAATAAGTCTCGTTGTAGGGGCCGGGAGTCAGCAGCGCGATGTGGGCATCGGCGCCTGCGGGCGAGCGTTGCTTGATGCCGTCGACCAGCGCCCGGTAGGCATTGGCCAGGCGTTGCACCGGCATGGCCTCAAAGGCCTGCGGAAACTGGCGCGATATCAGCAGCCGGTTTTCCAGCAAATAGCCCAGGCCGGAAGGCGCCTCGGTGCGCTGCGACAGCATCCACCAACAGCCGTCCGGGCCGCGCGCCAAGTCAAACGCCGCCAATGCCAAGTGCTGGCCGCCCACCGGGGCCACGCCCTGCATGGCGTGCAAATAGCCGGGGTGGCCTTGCACCAGTGCCGTGGGCAGCATGCCGGTCTTGAGCAATCGCTGCGGGCCATAGGTGTCGGCCATGATGTGCTCCAGCAAGCGCATGCGCTGCAAGACACCCGATTCAATTTGCTGCCAGCTCAGCGCATCCACCATCAGTGGCAGCAGATCCAGCGCCCAGGGGCGCTGCGGCCGCTCGGCATCGGCATATACGTTGTAGGAGATGCCGTTGTCGCGCACCTGGCGCTCCAACTGGGCCACGCGTGGGGTGAGGCTTTCCAGCCCCTGCGGCCCGAGATGCTGCAAAAACGCGTCCCAGGGCGCGCTCAGTGGCACCACGCCCGGGTGCGGGGCGGGCAAGCTGCCCTCAACGCCCCCGCGCAATTCGTCCCAGACGCCATCCGGCGCCGTTTGAGCCTGATGCAGCAATTCAGCAGTGCTCAGCTTGGCTGCTGGCAACGCGCTGCGCGCCATTCCTGGCTGGGGCGAGAGCGTTGGGTAGTTTTCCACGGTCTTGGATTATTGCCCAGCAGTACGGTGCTGGCGGTGCGCCCGCTCACCCAACACAGCGGCGCAAGTCCAGGGTGAAAGGAAACTCGGCACTGGGCACCACAGCGCTGTTGGGCGGCGGCACCTGCATGCTACCCGGCGTATGGCCCATGCGGGCAAAGCGCGCCAAGCGGCGGCTTTCTGCCTCGTAGGCATTGACCGGCAAGGTGTCGTAGGCGAGTCCGCCAGGGTGTGACACAAAGTACTGGCAGCCCCCCAGCGAGCGCTGCATCCAGGTGTCCACCACGTCAAAAGTGAGTGGCGCATGCACGCCGATGGACGGATGCAAAGACGACGGCGGGTTCCAGGCCTTGTAGCGCACGCTGGCCACATACTCGCCCACCACGCCGGTGGCTTGCAAGGGCACGGGGTGGCCGTTCACGGTGACGGTGTAACGGCTGCTGTTGAGCCCGTTGACCTTGACTTCAATGCGCTCGAGCGACGAGTCCACATAGCGTGCCGTGCCACCCGCTGTGCCCTCTTCGCCCATGACATGCCAGGGCTCCAGTGCCTGGCGTAGGCTCAAGCCCACCCCCTTGGTGTGGATCTGTCCCACCAGCGGAAAGCGGAACTCAAAATGCGGCGCAAACCAGGCCGCGTCAAACGCAAAGCCCGCCTCTTGTAGCTCGGTGATCACGTCATTGAAGTCCTCTTGCACGCAATGCGGCAGCAAAAAGCGGTCGTGCAACTCAGTGCCCCAGCGGGTGACCGGGGCCAGGTAAGGCTTCTCCCAAAAACGCGCCACCAGCGCACGCAGCAGCAGTTGCTGCACCACACTCATGCGGGCGTGGGGCGGCATCTCGAACGCACGCAGCTCGAGCAGACCTAAGCGCCCGGTGGACGAGTCTGGTGAGTACATTTTGTCGATGCAAAACTCGCTGCGGTGCGTGTTGCCGGTCACGTCCACCAGGATGTTGCGCAAGGTGCGGTCCACCAGCCACGGCGCCATATAGGTCTCGGTGGCGTTGGCATCACCTGGCACGCCCTTGGCCTGTTCGCTCAGGCGGTGAATCTCTCGCAACGCAATTTCCAGCTCATAGATCTGGTCGTTGCGCGCTTCGTCCACGCGCGGCGCCTGGCTGGTGGGGCCAATGAACATGCCGCTGAACAAATAGCTCAGGCTGGGGTGGTTGTGCCAGTAGAGCAGCAAGCTGGCCAGAAGCGTGGGGCGGCGCAAAAAGGGGCTGTCTGCCGGGGTGGCGCCGCCCATCACCACATGGTTGCCGCCGCCGGTACCGGTGTGGCGGCCGTCGGTCATGAACTTCTCAGCCGACAGGCGCGTCTCAAAGGCCGCCTGGTACAAAAATTCCGTGTGCGCCACCACCTCGCCCCAGTGGTGCGCGGGGTGGATGTTGACCTCAATCACGCCCGGGTCGGGTGTGACTTGCAGCAGCTTGAGACGCGGATCGCGCGGTGGCGGATAGCCTTCCATCACGATCTTGACGCCCAACTCTCGGGCCGTGGCTTCCACCGCAGCCACCAAATCCAGGTAGTCGTCCAGGCGCGGCAAGGGCGGCATGAACACGTACAAGACGCCGCTGGCCGTGCCCTGCTCTTCGGCCTTGGGGCCGTTGGCGCGGCGCGGGTCGCGCACTTCCACACACACGGCCGTGCGCACGAGCGTGGGGTCGGACTTGAACTTCTCAGGCGCAGCCTGCGGCGCTGACGTTGCAGCCGACGCGCTGCGCATTTGCAGGGCAGGCGCCACAGTCGTCGGTTTGAGCGCGCTGCGCGGTGCAAACGGATCTTGCTCAATCAGCTGAGGGCGCTCGGTAGGTGCTACCCAGGGTAAAGAGTCCAAGGGCAAACGCCAGCCCATGGGCGAGTCGCCCGGCATGAGGTAGAGGCGCTCATCGCGCACAAACCAGCGGCCGGTCTCCCATTGCGACTTGCCCGCTTCACTGGGGCGCAGCGGCAGCACGTAGCCCACTTCGGCCTCCAAACCTTGGGAAAACACACGGCGCAGGCGGGCACGTTCGAGCTCGTCGTCCAAGCGCGCATCAAAGGGATCGACATTGACCGGCAGGCGGCGCTCGCGCCACAGGTAGTACCAGGCGTCTTCATGCCCGGCCAGGATGTGCTCGTCCGACACGCCCACGCGCTGGGCCAGCGTGTCAATAAAGCGGCGCGCATCCGCGGCGGTGTAATGGCTGGGCTCGCGTTCGTCAGCGAACAGCGTGGGGTCGCTCCAGCAGGCTTGTCCGTCGGTGCGCCAGTAAATGCTCAAGGCCCAGCGCGGCAACTGCTCGCCGGGGTACCACTTGCCCTGGCCAAAATGCAAAAAGCCACCCTGCCCATATTCCTGGCGCAGCTTGTGCACCAGCTCGGTGGCCAGCCCGCGTTTGGTGGGGCCCAGCGCGTCGGTGTTCCACTCGGGCGCGTCGCGGTCGTTGACGGCCACAAAGGTCGGCTCACCGCCCATGGTCAGGCGCACGTCGCCCGCCTCGAGTTTGTCGTCCACCGCCTCACCCAGCGCCAACACGGCCTCCCATTGCGCGTCGCTGTAGGGGCGGGTCACACGGGGCGACTCGTAAATGCGGGTGATGGACATCTCGTGGTCAAAGCTCACCTCCGCTTCGTCCATCAGCCCCTCGATGGGCGCTGCGGCCGAAGGCTGGGGCGTGCAGGCCAAGGGAATGTGGCCCTCGCCTGCCAGAAGGCCCGAAGTCGGATCCAAGCCGATCCAGCCCGCACCGGGCAGGTACACCTCGCACCAGGCATGCAGGTCGGTGAAGTCAACTTCGGTGCCACTGGGGCCGTCGAGCGACTTGACGTCGGGTGTGAGCTGAATCAGGTAGCCCGACACAAAGCGCGAGGCCAGCCCCATGTGGCGAAACAACTGCACCAACAACCACGCCGAGTCGCGGCAGGAGCCGCTGCGCAGGGTAAGCGTTTCTTCGGGCGTTTGCACACCGGGCTCCATGCGGATCAGGTAGCGGATGTCCTGGTGCAAACGCTGGTTGGTCTGAACCAGAAAGTCAATGCTGCGCTGGCGCTTGCGGTCCAGCGTGGCCAGGTATTTTTTGAACTGCGGTGTGCGCGGCAATTTGACCAAATACGACTGCAATTCGTCTTGCAAGGCCTCGCTGTACTTGAAGGGAACTTCTTTGGCCGAGGGCTCGACAAAAAAGTCAAAGGGGTTGAACACCGCCATCTCGGTGACCAAATCCACCGTGACCTTGAACTCGGTGGTTTGCTTGGGAAACACCAAGCGTGCCTGGTAGTTGGCAAACGGGTCTTGCTGCCAGTTGATGAAATGTTCTTCGGGCTCAATGCGCAAGCTGTACGACAAGATGCGGCTGCGGCAGTGCGGCGCCGGACGCAAGCGCACCACCTGCGGGCCGAGCTGCACAGGACGGTCGTAGCGGTAGTGGGTAACGTGGTGCAGGGCTACGTGGATGGACATAAGTGGCTTGGTTGGCAGTCGAGGACGGTTAGGGGCGGCAGCAGACAGTCAGCATACGGGAAAACAAGGGTTTTTCCGCAGGCTCACAAGATGCGTTTCACTCCAAGCAAGAGGCAGGCCACACGACGGCCTGGCGGCGCCTCTTATTGGTGCATTTTGTCTGGGGCGTTTGCGCGGGGACTCAGGGCCGCCCTATGCCTTCGGCCAGCACCACCGCTTCCATCAGGCCCCGGTCGTCCACCGCGTTGGGGAAGTAGCTTTTGTTCACCTGGATTTGCACTTGCGGATCGGCAGCACCCATGGCGCGCACCGCGTCCATGGCGCTTTGGCGCGCCAAGGCGGTGGCGGCATCGAGCGCCAGGGCCGCATCGGTGAACTGCTGGGTGCCCACGGTGGAATGCAGGCGAAACACCCCGCTGCCGTCGCCATGCACTTCCACCCGCACCGCATGGGCTACCACACCGGTGGCTGCGCCCACGGCATTGGCCACGTCGCAGAAGTCGGGAAACACCATGTCGCAGCCAAGGCGTTTAGCCACTTCGCCGTAGTAGACCTTGACCGGGCCGCCCACCGCCACGACGGGCACGCTGGGGCGCAGGCTGACTTGCGTGAGGCCGACGGTACTC
>CANBQX010000119.1 GCA_947371775.1 Comamonadaceae bacterium | reverse complement strand
TATTCCAAAGTAGGTTTTGTGGGCTTGGCCTTTTTGGGCCTGGCGGTGTTTCCGATGGTCTCGGGCCAGTACGGCCTGGATCTGACGACCAAGATCATGGTGTTTGCCATTTTTGCGCTCAGTTTGGAGCTGCTGGTAGGCACCACCGGCCTGGTATGTTTTGGCCAGGCGGGCTTTTTGGGCATAGGCCCCTATGCCACCGTGCTGCTGTCACCCAGCGACCAAGCGGGCAATGTGCTGTGGCTTTTGCCTGCGGCCATGGCACTGGCTGGTCTGTATGCCCTGGCGGTGGGGGCGCTGTCGCTGCGCACCAAAGGTGTGTACTTCATCATGGTCACCCTGGCATTTGCGCAAATGGCCTATTACGTCGTACACGATACGCCTTTGGGTGGCGGTACCGACGGTATTTACCTGCTGCTCAAGCCCACCCTGGGCGAATGGCTGGACCTGGACAAGCCGCTGGCGCTGTACCGATTCACGCTGGTATGCCTGCTGCTGACCTTTCTGTTTTTAGCCCTGCTGGGGCGTTCGCGCTTTGGCCGCGCACTGGCGGGCATTCGCGTCAATGAGCAGCGCATGCGGGCCACGGGTTTTTCTACCTATCCCTACAAGCTGGCTGCCTTTGTGATATCGGGCGCCCTGTCGGGTTTGGCTGGTTTTTTGTTTGCGGTGAAAGACGGCTTTGTGAATCCTGAACTGATGGCCTGGCATGTCTCCGGCGAGGTGCTGATCATTGTGATTCTGGGGGGCCTAGGGCATCTGCGTGGCGCACTGATAGGCGCGTTTGCCTTTGCCATGCTGCAGGAGTTTTTCAAATCCGAGGCGGTGTTCGGCGAATTTGCCAAGCACTGGCATTTGGGCTTGGGCATGACCATCATCGCCAGTGTGGCCTTGTTGCCGCGCGGCTTGGTGGGCTTGCCGGGGCAAATTGCCGCGCGCCTGCGTGGTGACCGGGGTGAGCACTCCGTCGCTGCAGGAGGTCGCCATGCAAGCCACTGACGTTTTGCTGCGGGGCAAGAACATCAGTCGCCGCTGGGGCGGCTTGCTGGCGCTCAATGACGTGTCCTTGGAGGTCGCACGCGGCACAGTGCATGCGGTGATTGGCACCAACGGGGCGGGCAAATCCACCCTGGTCAATATCTTGTCGGGTGAAGTCGAGCCCTCCTCGGGCACGGTGGAACTGCTGGGTCAGGATGTGACGCAGTGGAGCCAACCCCGGCGTGCGCGCGCAGGCCTGGGCCGCAGCTACCAGCGCAACACGATTTACCCCAGCTTCAGCGTGCTGGAAAACTGCCGTTTGGCCGCCCAAGCGAGCGTGCAAAAACCCTGGAATTTTTGGCAGGGTGCGCGTGGCTGCCAAGCCAGCAATGCGGCGGCAGTGGAAGCTGCTGAGCGCGCGGGATTGAGCGCGGTACTGGAGCGCGAGGCTGGGCTGTTGTCCCACGGCCAAAAGCGCCAGTTAGAGATTGCCATGTGTTTGGCAACGTCGCCCCAGGTCTTGCTGTTGGACGAGCCGCTGGCCGGCATGGGTGCCGAAGAAACCGAACGCATGCTGGCGCTGCTGGAGTCGCTCAAAGACACGCATGCCTTGCTGCTGATTGAGCATGACATGGATGCCGTGTTTCGCGTGGCGGATTGCATCACGGTGATGGTCAACGGCGGCGTGATCGCCTCGGGCAGCCCTGACTTTGTGCGCAACAGCGCCGAGGTGCGTGTGGCCTATTTGGGGGAGCATTGAGATGGACACCGAGCTGATACTCGATGCCAAGGGCGTGCACGCCTGGTATGGCTCCAGCCATATATTGCACGGCGTAGACCTGCAGATTGCGCGCGGCCAAACCGTGGGCCTGCTGGGGCGCAATGGCATGGGCAAATCCACGCTGATACGCACCCTGCTGGGCCATGTGCCCCAACGCAGCGGCGACATTCACTTTTTTGGCGTCGATGCCTCGCACAGCAAACCCCACACCGTGGCCCGTTTGGGCGTGGACTATGTGACGGAAGGGCGGGGCGTGTTCCCCAACCTCACGGTGCTGGAAAACCTGCAAATGGCGGCCCGCGTGGGGCGCGATGGCCGCAATGACTGGCCGCTGGAACGGGTGCTGCAGACCTTTCCGCGCCTGGCCGAGCGCTTGAAAAACCTGGGCGCCCAGCTCTCAGGCGGCGAACAGCAAATGCTCTCCATTGGCCGCGCGCTCATGACCCACCCCGAGCTCATCGTTCTCGACGAAGCAACCGAAGGCCTGGCACCACTGATCGTGGCCGAGATCTGGCGCGTGATCGGCGAAATCCGCGCTAGCGGCATTGCCACCCTGATCGTGGACCGCGACTACCGCAAGGTGCTGGAGCGGGCAGACACCGCCCTCGTGCTGCAAAAAGGCCAGGTCGTGATGCACGGCAGCGGCGAGGCACTGCTGCACGACGCTGCGCTGGCGACGTACCTGGGGGTTTGAGCCACCTTCAATCCCGCAAGTGCGCGCGGACAAAGGTACGGAAATAGGCCATCGCAGGTGCCTCAGTTCGCCCGGCCAGGGTCACATACGCAAAACGCGCGGTGGCTGCTAACGGCGGTTTGAGTGCAAGCTCCACCAGGCTACCGTCTTCCAATCCGCTGCGCGCGGCGGCCAGCGCACCTAGAAATACCGCATCGGTTTGGGCTGCAGTTTGAACCAGGCTGGCCACATCGTCGCACCGCAAAGTGACCATGTCGGAGGGGTTCGCCTTTGGACCAAACTGGTCGACCAACAAGCGCGCCACCTCGTCAGACAGGGGGGTTGATGCCACCGGAAAGCGCAGCACATCCGCGAGCGTCGTGATTTTTTTCCGCGCCAGCGGGTGCCGGGCCCGGACGACAAACCCGGCTCGCAATTCCGCCATGGATTCGATGTTGAGGTCGCTGGCAGGGATCACGCGGCGCATGTCCACCACCATGGCGTCCAATTGGCGGCTGCGCAATTGCAAGATTTGCAACTCTACGGGTCCTTGGGTCACCGCCACCCGCATGCCGGTTTGCGTGGTCGCAGCGCACATCAGAGGCACCATCAGCAGCGCAGCGGGGCCAGACCCCAAGCCGACGTTGATCAAGCCTCTGCCACCTTCTTGCAGAAGTTTGGCGCTGTGGCGCAGCTCCGCAGTGTCGCGAACAATGTGCCGCGCCCGCGCAACAACGTCTTGGCCCAAGGGTGTGAGTTCATTGCGCTTACCAATGCGATCCAGCACCCGGGCGCCCAGGTCTTGTTCCAGACTTTGAATGCTGCGGCTGAGCGCCGACTGGGTGATGAACAGCTTGTCCGCCGCACGGCTAAACGAGCCGCAGTCGGCAAGCGCCAACAGGTGTTCCAGGTGCTTAATGTTCATGGTCTTCCGCCCGGCTTATTAATGATAAAAATGAATGATAACTAGGAAAATAATACATTGGACTCATTGGTATGAGCTGCCTACGATACACACCACATCGTTCACTTCACATCACTTCAGGAGCCAGCCATGCGATTGAGCCTCACCCATTTACTGCGCACTTGCAGCACCGTTGTCGCCAGCTTTGCCGTGGCCGCTTCCGTGGCTGCACAGACCTTTCCGAACAAGCCCGTCTCGCTGATGGTTCCGTACCCGGCGGGCGGTTTGTCCGACATCATTGCGCGCACGGTCAACCAGTCTCTGTCCAAAAACCTGGGTCAGCCCGTCTTGGTCGACAACCTGGGCGGCGCCAGCGGTTCCGTTGCGGCGCAAAAGGTACTCAATGCCCCATCCGATGGCTACACCATTTTCCAGGGCTCTCCCAATGAGTTGATCTTGGCTCCCCTGGCCATTTCAGCCATCAAATTCAAGAGTGAGGACTTCCGTCTCGTCCAGATGATTGCCACCGCGCAAATTGCGTTTTTGGCGCGCCCTGATTTGCCGGTGAATTCGGTGGATGAGTTTGTCGAGTACGCCCGCAAGGCGGCAAAACAAGGTAAGCCGGTCACCTACGCCAGTGTTGGACCGGGATCCTTCTACCACTTGCTCGGTGAGCATCTCTCCAAGGTGACCGACATTCCCATGATCCATGTCCCCTACCGGGGTGCCGCACCTGCCGAACAAGATGTGATGGCGGGTCAGGTGGACTTTTTCTTGGCACCTTACGGTAAGAAGTACCTCGACTTTCAAAAGTCAGGCAAAGTCAAAGTGCTGGCCATGCTGAATTCCACCCGTTTGGACGGTGTGAAGGAGTTTCCCGCGGTCGGCGAGAGCAAGACACTTAAAGACTTCACCTTCAACATCTGGACAGGCTACTTTGTGAAGAAGGACACCCCCGATGCGGTGGTGAATGTCCTGCACAAAGCCATCACCGAAACCCTGGCCGATCCAACGGTTCACGCCGGACTGGAGTCCAACAGTCTGCTCACTGCCCAGCCCGCATCGCTGCCGGTTGTGAGCAAGGTATATGCCGATGGAACGGCGCAGTTCCGCGCGATTGCCAAGTCCATCAACCTGCAAGCGCAATAAGCGCCATGGTGTCATTGCCCGACGCACTCTTGGCCAGTGCGCAGCGCTATACCGCATTGCGTCGCGATATCCATCAGCATCCCGAAATCGGTTTTCAGGAGTTTCGAACCAGTGACTTGGTGGCAGAGCGACTGGAGGGCTGGGGCTACAGCGTCACCCGCGGTTTGGGTGGCACAGGTGTGGTCGGTCAGCTCAAGCGCGGCAGTGGCGCGCGCAAATTGGGATTGCGCGCCGATATGGACGCCCTGCCCATTCAAGAGACCACGGGCTTGCCCTACGCCAGTTGCCATACGGGTCTGATGCATGCCTGCGGGCACGACGGCCATACCGCCATGCTGTTGGCCGCGGCGGAGCATCTGGCTACAGGCGGGCAGTTTGACGGGACATTGAACCTGATTTTTCAACCCGCCGAAGAAAGTCTGGGCGGCGCCCGCAAGATGATGGAGGACGGCTTGTTTGATCGTTTTCCGTGTGATGCGATTTTTGCGATGCACAACTTACCCGGCTTTCGGCCGGGACAGTTGCTCCTTAGGGAGGGCGCGACCATGGCGTCCAGTGAAAACGTCCTGGTGCACTTGGAGGGCATTGGCGGGCATGGAGCCATGCCCCATCTGGGCGCGGACCCTGTAGTGGCGGGTGCGTCTATCGTGATGGCGCTGCAAACCATTGTTTCGCGCAATGTGGCGCCTCTGCAAATGGCTGTCATCACGGTCGGCGCTTTTCAAGCCGGGGTGGCTAATAACGTGATTCCCCAGCAGGCCACCCTCAAGCTCAGTGTGCGGGCTTTGGACCGAGGCGTGCGTGAACTTTTGCGTAGGCGAATTGTCGAACTGGTCGAGGCACAGGCCCAAAGCTATGGTGTTCAGGCAAGTGTGGAGTTTTTGCCCGGCTATCCGGTGCTGGTCAATACAGGTGCTGAGACGGCATTGGCGCGTGAGATTGCGATGGAGCTTGTGGGCCCAGACAACGTCATCTTGCAAACGGAAGCTCTTACCGGCAGCGAGGACTTCGCCTACATGCTGGAAGCCGTGCCGGGAAGCTATCTGTTTATCGGCAACGGCGATGCGGCCACAGGTGGCCACGGCGCGTGCATGGTGCACAACCCCAATTACGATTTTGAGGACCGCAATATTCCCATCGGTGCCGCCTTCTGGGTGCGTCTCACGGAGCGTTTTCTGGCACCATGAGTGCATGAGCACGCATCTCTCCCCCGCCCAAACCGCCCAAGCCCTGCCATACCCCGCTCTGGCGCGCCATATCGAGGCGCTGCTCCAAGACCCCACGGTCAAGGTGCCCCCGCGCATGGTGCTGCCGCTGGCTGGCGGCGGTAGCTACTTTGTGATGCCTGCCACCGATGCCACGCTGGCCATCAGCAAGCTCATCACCTTCATCCCCGACAACGCCAGCCGCCAGTTGCCCAGCATCCAGGGCGATGTGGTGGTGTTTGACGCCGCTACAGGCCAACGCCTGTGCATCCTGGACGGCCC
>CANBQX010000118.1 GCA_947371775.1 Comamonadaceae bacterium | reverse complement strand
TGGCGCGCTCCACGTGGTAGGCGCGGTACTTGGCTTTGGGCATGCCGTCCTCGGGGTAGGCGGGCTCGTGCGAGGTAATCATCAACCGGTTGCGCAAGCGCAGGTGCTTGAGCTGAAAGGGCTGGAGCAGGGGGTCGTTGGATGCGGCGCTGGACATGGTGGGCTCTTGGAATGCGGTGTGGCTCAGTACCACTGGTCGGGCATAGACGCTTTTTTGCGGTCCATGAAGTCGCGGATGGATTCGTCCACTGCCACATCAAGCTCCGGCGCCACGTAGTCGGCCAGCGACTGCTTCCAGCGTTTGCTGGCACGGGTGGCAGCATCGGTCTGGCCCGCTTCGGTCCAGGTCTCAAACGGCGTGTCGTCCGAGATGCTGGAGTCAAAAAACGCGGTGGTGTAGTTGGCCATGGTGTGGGCGCTGCCCAGGTAATGGCCGCCGGGTGTGACGTTGTGGAAAGCGTCCATGGCCAGTGTGTTGTCGTCCACCGTGACGCCGCCGATGTAGCTGTGCAGCGCACCACAAAAGTCGGCATCCAACATGAATTTTTCGTAGCTCATGGACAGCAGCCCATCCAAGAACCCCGCCGAGTGCAAGATGAAGTTGGCACCGCAGTGCACGGCCGACAGCATGGACATCACGCTCTCTTGCATGGCCTGGCCGTCGGGCAGCTTGGAGGTAGTGAACGAGCCTGCACAGCGCAGGGGCAGATTCAGGCGCCGGGCGAGCTGGCCCACCACCATGGAGCCGATGGCGGGCTCGGGCGTGCCAAAAGTGGGCGAGCCCGAGCGCAGCGACATGCTGGACAAAAAGTTGCCATAAATCACCGGCGCGCCGGGGCGCTCGAGCTGCGTCATCGCGCAACCCACCATGGTCTCGGCATGGGCCTGGGCAATGGCACCTGCATTGGTCACCGGGCCCATGGCTCCACCCAAAATAAAGGGCACGATCACCGCAGCCTGGTTGGCGCGGGCATAGGCGCGGGCCGACTTGGTCATGGTGCCGTCCCACAGGAGTGGGGAGTTGACGTTGACATTGCCCAAGATCACGCAGTTCTTGTCCACAAAGTCGGCGCCAAACAACAGGCGGCTCATGGCAATCGAGTCTTCGGCACGTTCCTCAGAAGTGATGGAGCCCATGTAGGCCTTGTCCGAATAGCGCATGTGGGCATAGACCATGTCCAGATGCCGCTTATTGACCGGCACATCCGTGGGCTCGCACACGGTGCCGCCGCTGTGGTGCAGCCAAGGGCAGTTGTAGGCCAGCTTGATAAAGTTTTGGAAGTCGTCCAGGGTGCCATAGCGCCGCCCGCGGTCCAGGTCCATCACAAAGGGCGAGCCGTAGGCGGGCGAGAACACCACGTTGTTGCCGCCAATTTGCACCGAGTGCGCCGGGTTGCGGGCGTGCTGGGTGAATTCTTTGGGCGCGGTTTTGAGCAGCTCGCGCAAATGGCCGGGCTCAAACTTGACCCGCATGCCGTCCACCTTGGCGCCGGACTTTTTGAACATGGCCAGCACTTCGTCGTCGTCGCGAATATCGAGGCCCACTTCGGCCAGGATGCGGTCGGCCGTGGCTTCAATCTTGAGCAGGCTTTCCTCGCCCATGATGTCGTATGTCGGAATCACGCGCTTGATGTAGGCGGGGCCAGTGACCTTGGCGTTGGGGTCGCGTCGCTCACGGCCACCGCTGCGGCGGCCGCGCTTGGGCTCTGCCGCGGTGCTGGGTGGGCTTTGGGTATCAGATTCGCTCATGCCGTTTGTCTCCGGTTTACAGGGGGTTTGCCGCTTGTTTCAGGCGGATAATAGTGGCAGCAAGGGCTTTTGTGACCTGCCTGTTTCTTCATCCAAGCCATCAATTTTTTACATGCAAAAGCGCTTTGACCAACCTGCCATGGGCAACCTCATCACCTTCGAGGCGGCGGCACGCACCGGCAGTTTTACCAAGGCGGCGCAAGAGTTGGCCGTGGGCCAACCCGCCGTGAGCCATGCCATTCGCTTGCTGGAGGATGAGCTGGGTGTGGTGCTGTTTGCCCGGCGCCACAAGGGCGTGGAATTGACCGAGGCCGGACGCTACCTGCTGGAGCAGGTGGCGCTGGGACTGACCTTGATGGACCAGGCTCTGCGTGAGGTGCGCAGCATGAGTTCGGCGCACCAGGTCACACTGGCCGTGTCCACCGCCACAGCTACCTGGTGGCTGATGCCGCGCATAGCGCGCTTCAAGCAGCAGCATCCCCATATTGAGCTGCGCTGCATTACCACCGACATTGATCTGGACCTGGAGCGCGAGCGCATTGACCTGGCTATCACCCTGGGCAGCGGCGATTTTGCGCAGCATGCACGCTGGCGCTTTGTGGACGAGGAGGTGTTTGCGGTGTGCAGCCCGGCTTTTCTGGCAGCCCATGCGCCTTTGCAAACCGTGCAAGACCTGGCCAACAGTACTTTGCTGCACCTGGAGGAGCGCTACCGCCCGCGCCTGGACTGGCCGCTCTGGCTGGCACGCTTTGGCGTGAGCGCCCCGCGTTCCGCCAAGGGCTTGTCGTTCAACGACTATTCCATCGTCTTGCAAGCGGCGTTGGAAGGGCAGGGCCTGGCTTTGGGTTGGCGCCACATCGTAGAGCCGCTCATTGCCCAAGGACGCCTGGTGCGCGCGCTGCCGCAGAGCGTGACCACCGACCAGCCCATGTACATCGTCGCCTCGCGCGCCGGGCGCGTGCGAAGCGATGTGATGGCGCTCAAAGACTGGCTGGTACAGGAGGCGCTTTAGGCCTGCGGCTCCTCGACGGCAGGTTGCCGCAGTTGCCAGACGATGTGCGCCAACAGCGCAAAAAACACGATGGCACCGCCCAGCAAGGTGCTTGGGCTGGGGACCTCGCGGTGAATCAACCACACCCACACCGGCCCGAGCACGGGCTCGGCAATGCCAATGAGCGCGGCAATGGCCGATGGCAGCAGGCGCACGCCGGTGACAAACAAGGCCAAGCCCAAGCCAAGGTTGAGCGCACCAAACGCAAACAGCAAGGCAGCGTCCATGGGGCCGACGGCAAATTGGCTGACCTGGGTGGACGATACGCAAGCTGCAATCAAGGTGCCCAAACACACGGCCGGCATCATGGCCACATGGGCATGGCGTCGGGTGATGACAGTAGCTGTGGCAAAAGCCAGCGCCACCAGCAGTGCCAGGCCGTCGCCAACCGGTGACACATTGCCCCCCAGCGACTCCGACACCATCACCGCCACACCGGAGATCACGGCCGCAATCGCGATCCAGGTGGCGCGGGGCACACGCTCGCGAAACAGCACCACCCCCATCAGCGCAGCCATCAGGGGCACGCCCGCCTGCAGCAGCAGTACATTGGCCACCGTGGTGTAAGCCAGTGCCACCACAAAGGACGTGGACGCCGTCGCAAAGCACAGCGCCACACCCACACCGGCCAGGCCCATGGCTTGGAACAGACGCCAAGTACCAAGGCGCCCGTGTTGCCGGAGCATGAAGGCCAGTAAAAAACTGCTGGCAAATACCGAGCGCCAAAACACCGTGGTCCAGCTGTCGGTCACGCTCAAAAAGCGCGCAATCGCTCCACCGAAGCTCCATACCGTGGCCGAGCCCAAGACCAGCCAGGCGCCGCGCACGTCCAGGGGTTTGGACTCCACGGCTTACTCGGCGCCCAGGCGCTGAATGAGCTCAATCTTGTAGCCGTCCGGGTCGGTCACAAACGCGATGTGCGTGGTGCCGCCTTTGACCGGGCCGGGCGCGCGCGTCACGTTACCGCCAGCGGCTTGGATGCGTTCGCAGGCGGCATAAATGTCGGTCATTCCCAATGCAATGTGGCCGTAGGCCGTGCCCATGTCGTAGCTTTCCACGCCCCAGTTGTAGGTGAGCTCCAGCTCGGCGTGGTCCGGGTTGCTGCCAAAACCGACAAAGGCCAGTGTGTACTTGTATTCGGGGTTGTCGGAGGTGCGTAGCAGTTTCATGCCGATCACCTGGGTGTAGAAGTCAATGGAGCGCTGGAGATTGCCAACGCGCAACATGGTGTGGAGGATTTTCATGGCGCCGATTGTCGCCCAGGCGGCTGGCGGCTTTTGTCACGTCGGCTTCAGTGGGGCGGCCTGCTGCAAAAAGTCTGGGTCGTCGGGTAGACCACGCCGCTTTGCCCCACGGGACGGTCCGGCGCGATCAACTTGGGTCTGAAAAATATTTAAAATTCAACAAGCAAATCATTTAAAAATTGGTTATAAATCGTTCTGGCTGTGGGGTGCAAAGCCTTCGAGCCCGAAACACGCTGTGCGCGGCGGCGTGAGAGGTCGTAAACAGATTGAATTGAAGGGGCAGTGATGCAATTACAACGATTGGGGGTTTTGCTTGCTGTTTGCACGCTGAACGCATGGGCGCAAGTCGAGGAGGCTGCGCCTGCTGTTCAGCGGGCGGCGAGCGCCATAGTGGCAAGTACAAGTGCCACTGCCACGGCGTACAACGGTGCAGACACGGCCTGGATGCTGATGGCGACGGTGCTTGTGCTGATGATGACCCTGCCGGGCATATTTCTCTTCTATTCCGGCTTGTTGCGCAGCAAAAATGCCCTGTCGATTGCCGTCCAAACCCTCATGGCCACTGCCCTGATCACATTGTTGTGGGGCGCCATTGCCTATTCATTGGCATTCACGGCGGGCGGGCCATGGCTGGGGGGCTTGAGTCGGGCGTTGGCGCAGGGCCTCACGGGGATGCAAGCCCAAAGTCATGCCATGGCTGCAACAATCCCCGAGACGGTATTTTTCATGTTCCAACTCGCCTTTGCAGTGGTGACATTTGCCTTGGTGCTGGGGGCCACCGTGGAGCGCATGCGCATTGGCGTGACGCTCACCTTTTGTGCGATGTGGCTGCTTTTGATCTATGTGCCAGTGGCCCACTGGGTGTGGCACCCCGAAGGTTGGCTGGCCATGCAAGGGCAAATGGACTTTGCTGGGGGCACCGTGGTGCACGTGTTGGCCGGTAGCAGTGCACTGGTGGCCGCACTGATGGTTGGACCGCGAAAAGGCTTTGGCTCGGAGGCCATGATGCCAAGCAACCTGTTGACCGTGTCCCTGGGCGCCTGCCTCTTGTGGATTGGCTGGTTTGGCTTCAACGCCGGGTCTGCGTTGGAAGCGGGAGCCCGCGCCGCAAGTGCCATGGTGGCGACGCATTTTTCAGCCAGCGCAGGTGGCTTTGTGTGGGGCCTGTGCGAACTCATAGAGCGGCGAAAAATCAGTGTGCTGGGCGTCAGCAGCGGTGCAATCGCCGGTTTGGTGGCGGTAACACCCGCGGCTGGCTTTGTCGATCTGTGGGGCGCCGTGGCGATGGGCGTGTGTGCCGGAGTGGTCTGTTACGTGGCGGCTACGCAGTTCAAAGCCTGGTCCGGCATTGATGATTCATTGGATGTGTTCGCACTCCACGGTGTGGGCGGGTTTCTGGGTTCGGCGCTCACGCCTTTGTTGGCCAGTGCGGCCATTGCTCCGGTCACCGCGACCGTACTGAGTAACACGGCCGGTGCCGCTGCGGTCATGGCCTATTCCGGTGGGATGACATGGGTCATCCTTTGGCTCATCCGTCGCTTTGTGTCATTGCGCGTCACTCCTGAGCAAGAGCTTGAGGGATTGGACTTGGTGCAGCACGGAGAGCAATTGCTTCCCCATTGACAAACGCCATGGACGCCATAAAACCTGCCAGCGATGGCGAGTTGCTGAAAGTACTGACGCGCCTGATGACCCCGTTTCGCCGGGAGTTTCAGCAATTCCTCGACGTCAATCGCTTGCTGATTGACCAGGGATATGCAAAAGAAGTGCTGGACAAGCTCCAGCAATCCGAGCATCCAAACATCGTGAGCGCCAGGCTATTTTTGGCAGATCGGATGAAAATTGATTTGCCCGCGACACCGCTCGCCGTCGCTGAAGTGAATTCCCATGCGAATGCGGGGGTGCCGCCAGAAGTTGCGGCGCAGCCCACACCTGAGCAGTCCGTGCCCCTGACCAAGTACGTCAAGCGATTGCGCTAGGTTGGACGCTGTGCTGCTCAGC
>CANBQX010000117.1 GCA_947371775.1 Comamonadaceae bacterium | reverse complement strand
CCGCGCTCTTTGGTGTCGCGGCCTTTTTGCTGGCCGAGCACCATGCAGGGTGCGCCATTGAAACGGGCCAGGCCACCCACAATGCTCAGATCATCGGCAAAGTGGCGGTCGCCATGCAGCTCCACAAAGTGCGTGAAGATCTCGTTGATGTAGTCCAGCGTGTAGGGGCGCTCAGCATGGCGGGCGATCTTGGTGATCTGCCAGGGCGTCAGGTTGCTGTAGATGTCTTTGACGAGTTGCTGGCTCTTTTTGCTGAGCTGGTCAATTTCGGCCGAAATATCAACGGCCGACTCGTTTTGCACGTAGCGCAGTTCTTCGATCTTGCCTTCCAGCTCCGCCACCGGTGCTTCGAAGTCTAGGAATAATTTTTTGGACATGTGCTCTCTCCCTGTAGTTTGCGAGGCGCCCTGCGGCGCAACAGCCCCACCTAGTAGGCGACCGGAACCGGGTCCAGCGAGCGCCAAATATACCAAGTCGCCACGCTGCAATAGGGCGCCCAGGCGGCAGCCACCTCGCGCGCGTCGCTGCGGCTGACCGCTTCGCCTGAAAAATAGTTGCGACTGATGCCGTTGATCAAGCCCACGTCGTCGAGTGGCAGCACGTTGGGACGCATCAGGTGGAAGATCAAAAACATCTCGGCCGTCCAGCGGCCAATGCCCCGGATGGCAACCAGCTCGGCGATGATGGCCTCGTCGTCCAGCTCCGCCCAGGCATCCAGGTGCAGGCGCTTGTCGTCAAAATGCAAGGCCAGGTCCACCAGGTATTCCACCTTGCGGGCGCTCAGGCCTGCCGCGCGCATGTCGTCCACCTTGAGGCGCAAGACATTGGCAGGCGTCATGGTTTTGGGCAACTGGGCAAAGCGGTCCCACACGGTTTGCGCCGCCTTGACTGA
Organism: Comamonadaceae bacterium; assembly: GCA_947371775.1. Classification (GTDB taxonomy): domain Bacteria; phylum Pseudomonadota; class Gammaproteobacteria; order Burkholderiales; family Burkholderiaceae_C; genus Allorhodoferax. The sequence continues at coordinate 5,158 of CANBQX010000117.1, read as the reverse complement.
GATTTGCTGGCCCACGATGCTGCGCGCCAGCGTCACAAAGGGGTCGCCCCGGCTCTCGATGGCGGCGTCGGCAAACTGCGGAATCAGGCGTTTCATCACCCGGTCTTTTTTCATGAGGTGTTTGCAGGCCTGGTCCCAAAAATCGGGCTTGGCCACGGCGGGCGTCTTTGCCGCTTTGGTGCTCATGGCGCGGCCACCTCCCAGGTGGTGCCCTGGGGCGAATCCTTGAGCACAATGCCCTGCGCCTGCAATTCTTTGCGGATGGCGTCTGCGAGTGCAAAGTCGCGCGCGGCTTTGGCCGCGTTGCGCTCGGCGATGCGCGCCTCGATGGCCGACGCGTCCACCGCAGCACCCGCCTGCAAAAACTGCTGCGGATCGGCCTGCAGCAAACCCAGCGTGGCGCCCAGGGCCTTGAGCAGGCCCGCGGCCTGGGGCGAGCGCGAGCGGTTGACTTCGCTGGCCAGGTCAAACAACACAGCCACCGCCTCGGGCGTGCCAAAGTCCTCGTCCATGGCCGCTTTGAAGCGTGCGGCAAGGGGCTCTGCCCAATCCACCGCCACCTCTGCGGGTGCAACCAATTGCAGCGCCGTGTACAGGCGTTTGAGCGCAGTGCGCGCGTCTTCCAGGTGGGCGTCGCTGTAATTCAAGGCGCTGCGGTAATGCGAACGCACGATAAAAAAGCGCGTGGTCTCGGCGTCAAAGCGGGCCAGAATGTCTTGGATGGTGAAGAAATTGCCCAGGCTCTTGGACATTTTTTCGTTGTCGCGCGTCACAAAGCCGTTGTGCATCCAGTAGCGCGCCAGGGGTTTGCCGCTGGCGCCTTCGCTTTGGGCGATTTCGTTCTCATGGTGCGGAAACTGCAAGTCTGCGCCGCCGCCATGGATGTCAAACGATTCGCCCAACAAATCGCACGCCATGGCCGAGCATTCGATATGCCAGCCGGGGCGGCCGGGGCCAAAGGCGCTGGGCCACTTGGCGTCGTCGGGCTCGCCGGGTTTGGCCGATTTCCAGAGCACAAAGTCCAGCGGGTCTTGCTTGCCATCGTCCACCGCCACGCGCTCACCTGCGCGCAAATCGTCAAGCGACTTGCCGGAGAGCTTGCCGTAGCCGTCAAACTTGCGAACCGAAAAATTCACATCCTGGTTGGACGCGCGGTAGGCCAAGCCCCGCTGCTCCAAACGTTCCACCAGCGCCAGCATCTGTGGCACATAGGCGGTGGCGCGGGGCTCATGGTCGGGTCGTTGCACACCCAAGGCGTCCGCATCGCGGTGCAGCAAGTCGACCATGCGGTTGGTGAGCGAGGCGATGGTCTCCTTGTTTTCCAAGGCGCGTCGGATGATCTTGTCGTCGATATCGGTCACATTGCGCACATAGGTAACCGTCAACCCACTGGCTTTGAGCCAGCGCTGCACCACGTCAAAGGCCACCATAGAGCGTGCATGGCCCAAGTGGCACACGTCGTACACCGTCATGCCGCAAACATACATGCGCACATGACCCGGCTCTAAGGGAACAAAGGGCTCAAGGTGGCGGGACAGGGTGTTATAGATGCGCAAACTCATGGGGATATCTCAAACCGAACCAGCAGAGGGAAACGCCATAAAGGCCCCTCCGCTACAATCGATCGCAGTATATCGGCCACCCTTTGTTCCCCCTTGACCGAGAAAGATTTTTCGTCCCCTATGAAGCATCGCCACCCTCGATGGACCAACGCCATGGTGCTGTGGGCTCTTGCGTTATCGCTGTTTACGGCGACGGCATTTGCAGACGAATACAGTGATGTCGCGCAGCTCACGCGCGAAGGCAAGTTTGCTGACGCCCTGACCCGCGCCGACCGCTTTTTGTCCAGCAAACCCCGTGATGCGCAAATGCGGCTGCTCAAAGGCGTAGCGCAGCGTGATGCAGGCAAGACCGCCGACGCCATTGGCACCTTCGTCAAACTCACCGAAGACTTTCCGGAGCTGCCCGAGCCCTTCAACAACCTCGGTGTGATTTACGCCGATCAAAACCAGCTCGACAAAGCCCGCGCCGCCTTCGAAGCCGCCTTGCGCACCCACCAGGGCTATGCCACCGCCCACGAAAATCTGGGCGATGTGTACGCCAAGCTTTCCAGCACCGCGTACAGCAAAGCCCTGCAAATTGACGCAGGCAACGCCGCCGTCACGCCCAAGCTGACCTTGATGCGCCAACTCGCCGGGCCTGGCCAAGCCAAAATTGTGACCACCACACCGGCAGTGGCTGTCGCAACGCCCACACCGGTGCCTGCACCTGCACCCGTGACGCGTGAACCGGTTGCCACCGCCACCAGCCCCGGCAAACCGGCACCGGCGCCCGCACCTGCCCCCAAGCCCGTGAATGACGCCGCCGCGCGCGAGGCCGAAGCGGCCGTGCAAAACTGGGTCGCGGCTTGGTCCAACAAAGACCTCAAAGGCTATTTCAATGCCTACAGCAAAGACTTCACCCCCAGCGCTGGCGGCAGCCACAGCGCCTGGGAAGCCGAGCGCCGCTCGCGCATTGAGGGCAAGTCCAAAATTGCCGTGCGCTTAGAAGGGCTGCAGGTGGTGGTCAACGGATCCAAAGCCACCGCCAAGTTCCGGCAGGACTACCGCGCCAACGGCATCGCGATTTCCAGCCGCAAGACGCTGGAACTGAGCAAACAAAGCGACGGTTGGAAAATCACGCGCGAGGCCATTGGTGGTTAAGCCGATGAAAGGCGCGCTCGCATGAGCGCACGCGGGGCGACTTTGCCCAAGACCTTGCGCTGCTTTGCGGCTGTGCTGGCCACCTTGCTTGCAATGCATGCCGGGCTGGTAGGTGCACGCGAGCCAGATTCGCTTAACCCATCCAAAGCCGCTAAGTCGCAAGGTTCTGCTGCTGAAGCGCGCTTGATAGAAATTTACAAGTTGATGGCGCAAGAAGATCCGCGCAAGGCTTTGGACCAGGCCGAAAAGCTGGTGCGCGACTTCCCCAACTTCCAACTCGCCCAACTGGTGTACGGCGATTTGCTGGCGGCGCGCACACACACGCTAAAAAGCATGGGCGACGTTCCGGCAGCGGCTGCCAACGCAGCAGGCAATGCACTGGCGGACCTCAAAGAAGAGTCGCAACACCGCGTGATTGCGCTCAAAGAGCGACCGCCCGAGGGCACCCTGCCCAGCCAGTTTTTGAAAATTTCACCCCAGACCCGCACCGCAATTGCGGTGGATGCGGCCAAGTCGCGCCTGTACCTGTTTACCAACGGGCCCGCAGGCTTGACGTTGAGCGGCGACTATTACGTGTCGGTGGGCAAAGCGGGCACCATCAAAAGCCAGGAAGGCGACCAACGCACTCCTTTGGGCGTGTACTACATCACCAGCAATTTGGACACCAAAACGCTGAACGACTTTTACGGCGCGGGTGCCATGCCCTTGAACTACCCCAATATTTTGGACATCAAGCGCGGCAAATCGGGCGGCGGCATTTGGTTGCACGGCACACCACCGCAAAACTATGCCCGCCCTCCCCGGTCCACTGATGGCTGCCTGGTGCTGTCCAACCCCGACATCCTGGCCTTGATTCGCCAGGTCAGCGTCGGAGCCACCCCGGTGGTGGTGTCCTCTCAATTGGTTTGGAAGCCCGCCGCGCAGTTGCAGGCCCAAGCCCACCCCTTTGAAGCGGCACTCAAAGCCTGGCGAGAGGCCAAACAGGCGGGCGATGTGAGCAAGGTGCTGGGTTTCTACACGCCAGACTTTGCCAGCTACGGCAAAAATCTAGAGCAGTACACCCCCCAAATCCGCTCGGAAGTGAAGGCGTCTAAAGGGCGTACCATCGAACTAAAAGACCTGAGCTACCTCAACTGGACTGATTCGGCCGACACCATGGTGACGACTTTTGGTGAGGTGGTAGCCGGGCGTAAAACCGGCATTCACAAGCGCCAGTACTGGGTGCGTACCGCCAAAGACTGGCAAATATTTTTCGAAGGAGTGATTTGATGGTCTCTGCAAAGCCTGCCCTGACCCGGCGTGTGGTCGCAAGTACCCTGCTGGCTCTGCTGTGCGTCGCATCCAGCGCGCAAGCGCAGACCGCGGCGCCCAGGGTCAAATTTCAGACCAGCCAGGGCGATTTCGTGGTGGAGCTTCAACCGACAAAAGCGCCCAAAACGGTGGACAACTTTTTGCAGTACGTGGCCGACAAGCATTACGACGGCACGATTTTTCATCGCGTGATCGACGGCTTCATGGTCCAAGGTGGCGGGTTTACCGCGTCCATGGTGCAAAAGCCGACGCGTGCGCCCATCCCACTGGAGGCCAACAACGGCCTGAAAAATGACGTGGGCACCATCGCCATGGCACGCACCGGCAATCCAAACTCGGCCACTTCCCAGTTTTTTATCAACATCGCCAACAACGCCAGTTTGAACGCGCCGCAGCCCGACGGTTTCGGCTACGCCGTTTTTGGTAAGGTCGTGAGCGGCATGGACGTTGTTGACAAAATCCGCCAGACCCCGACCGGCAACCAAAACGGCTTTCAAAATGTGCCGACCACGCCGATTACCATCACTTCCGTTAACCTGTTGAAATAATATGAGCCAACCAAAAGTAGAACTCCACATTGCCAACTTTGGCGTCGTCACCGTCGAGCTGGACCAGGAAAAAGCACCGTTGTCGGTGGAAAACTTTCTGGGCTATGTCGCCAGCGGCCACTACGACAACACGATTTTCCACCGCATCATTCCTGGATTCATGATCCAAGGTGGCGGCATGGAGACTGGCATGGCGCAAAAGAAGACCGCCAAGCCCATCGAAAACGAAGCCGCTAACGGCCTGAAAAACGACAAATACACCTTGGCCATGGCGCGCACCAGCGACCCGCATTCCGCCACTTCGCAGTTCTTTATCAATATCGCCGACAACGATTTCTTGAACCACACCGCACCGTCCTCCCAAGGCTGGGGCTATGCCGTGTTCGGCAAAGTGGTGGGCGGCACCGATGTCGTTGACAAAATCAAAGGCGTGGCCACCGGCCGCAAAGGCTTCCACGACGACGTGCCCAAAGAAGACGTGGTCCTGACCAAAGCCGTCGCGCTTTAAAAGCCTGGTCCACCATGGAGATCACCGCAGCGCCGCACTGGCAAACGGTGGACTTCATCTCCGACCTGCATTTGCAGGCCAGCGAGCCC
>CANBQX010000116.1 GCA_947371775.1 Comamonadaceae bacterium | reverse complement strand
TTTGGATTTACTTTGGCCGCAGGCTTGGTGGTGCTGTTTGCGGCGGTGAGCGCCACGCGCGAGGAGCGCGCGCGCGAGTTCGCCATCATGCGTGCGGTGGGCGCACAAAACCAACTGCTGCGCCAGGTGCAGCGCATCGAGCTCGCCGGGGTCGGACTGCTGGCAGGCTTTTTGGCCTCGTGCGTGGCCAGTGCTGTGGGCTGGGCGCTGGCGCGCTATGTGTTTGAGTTCTCCTGGACCGTCTCGCTGTGGGTGCCGCTGCTGGGCTCGCTGGCGGGCGCGCTGCTGGCGCTGGCCGCTGGCTGGTGGGGCCTGCGCGACGTGCTGCGCCGCCCGGTAGTGGAAACGCTGCGCCGCGCGGCGACTTGACCAAGCATCCAAACCCATGTCTGAAGCCCACGAAGAAGAAACCAGCCATTTGATCGCGCACTTGGGCGGCGAGGTGGTACTCCACAAGCTGGTGGAGCGCTTTTACGACCTCATGGAGCTGGAGCCCGAATACGCCGCCTTGCGTGCCGCACATGGCCCTCTGCTCACCCAGGCCCGCCAAAAGCTGTTTTGGTTTTTGAGCGGCTGGATGGGTGGCCCCCAGTACTACATCGAGCGCTTCGGTCACCCCCGCCTGCGCTTGCGCCACATGCCCTTTGCCATTGGCATTCAGGAGCGCGACCAATGGGTGGCCTGTATGGACCAGGCCATGGGGGAGCTGCAGGTCGAAGAAGCGCTGCGCGCCCGACTGCGCGATTCGTTTTTTCAGACGGCAGATTGGATACGCAACCGCTGAGCCGCTATGCGGCGGTGACTGGCAAAAAAAGGCCGCTCCAATCGAGCGGCCTTTTTTGGACTTAGCTGTGGGGGCATAAGCCCCCAGATCTCTGATTTCGAGGCATTAAATTCTGCTTCCGGTAAAAGTTCCACTAATCGATGGAGAGGTTGTACTCCAGTTGCCGTTAGTGATGACGCCTGTGTAGTAGTCCAATGTGCCCGTCGCGGTTGTGCTGTTGTTCGTGGTAATGCTGATATCGGCAGTCGTTCCAAACGTACCTTGGGGAGTAACTACAACACTGCAAGTAAATGCAGTGCCGCTGGTTGCCGGAGCCCTATACACGGAGGTGCCTGTGCACTGTACGCTTCCGTCGGTGCCGACCGTCACTTGGAAGCTGCCTGGCTGAAAGCCAGTCGCATTGCTGGTACCCATGTAAGTGCCAGCATAAGCAAGTGCGTTGAGGTTAATCGTCGAGGCAGGATCAAATCCACCATTCAAGCCATTGAAATAGCTCACGGTGCTCAGGCCAAGTTGTGTGAAAAGTGCATCCATCGCGGTTTTGTTGAACCGAGCGGAAACATAGGTTGCAGGTAAATTTTGGTAGCCGTAGTAAACCAAGCTATTGCGTTCAATAAATACCCGACTCCAACCCAAGGTGGCGGCAATGGCGGGCGTGCCGGTGAAAGTCAAGGTGCGTGAGCCGTCGCCGAGATTGGTGATGCTGTAGCTGCCGGAGGACAGCAGATTACAGTTACGCGTTGAGCCATCGTACCTTTGCTGGCAGGCATAAAATTTGGCGACGTTGTTGGCGGCGAAGGCCACGCGCAGGCGGGTGTTGCCCGTGTAATAGATTCTTGCGGCGCTTGCCGAACCCGGAACTGCAGCCGTCCCGATGGTGCCTAGATTCAGGGTTGTGAAACCCCAGTTTTCGTTGCGGGTTTGCTGCCCTGAGTCGCTACTGCGCAGAGTGACGTTATTCATCCCCGTGACGCTTGCGTCAACGAATTTGCATGGCGTTCCGGTGTTGCGGGCAACGAGAACCTCCAAGCTTCCCGCAGGCGCATTGGACGCCGTGCTGCTCAGACACGCCGTTTGGGTTGTGCCCGAGGTGAAGTCGCCACCGGCACCATCCGCCGTACTGGAAAGTACCACGGTATTGTCATTCCCCGGGTTGCCGGAACTCGGGAAATACGCTGGGGCATAGGCAGTGGCAACATCAGTCAGGTAGGTGAGTTTTGAACCGACTGGGAATGTCGCAGATCCAAGCAAAGCATTGGCGCTGGCAACCGTGCCGTTGCCAATTGTGATATTGCTGAAATTGGCAGCCAAAATATTGTTGTTGTAGACACTTGCCATGGACTGCGTGCCCACATCGAACACGGCGCTGGTGGGTGCTTTTGCATTCACCGTGCCCGTCTCTAAACCATCGCAAAAGTTGTAACTGGCCACACCATTGTTGTCAGGAGCGGTCTGGCGGTTCTGAAAATTCACTGCACAACCAACCCAAGCGCTACCGTTCCAATGGAGATCTGCGCCGCGCTGCGGCGTTGAGCCTTGTCCTCCCCAAGATGTGGGGCCGGCACCATCATTGCGGTAATGTCCAAAGCGGTATTTGTAGGTATTGGTGTTGTCGAGCGTGGCTTCTGAGAGGGTCTTTTGCGATATCCGCGCTGACCAATGGCTTGCATCGGTGAAGTTCAGGTTGGATAGGCTTGCTGTGGCTACAGCGGTATAACTAGGGGCACCGCTGGTCACCTGATTTTTTGCTGTGTTGTTCACGCCAACGACGACTCGTGCGCCTGCAGGGGAGGTGATGCCCCCGTTCTCGGCGATGAATGTGGAATCAATCACATTTTGCAGGGCCGCAAGTCGCGCGGTCGGATTGGCCGCAGTGCTCACTGCCGTGGAGCTGAGTGCGCTGCTGGCAATGGCGGGCAGCATTTGAGCCACAGTGGCTTGAACTGCTGCGTTGAGGTCTTTCTGTGCGATGGAACTGCCATCAATGGCGGAAGTTCCCACGGCCAACAAGCCGTTGCTAAATTGCTTTTGGGTAGCCAGCACGACTGCCTGGGCAATCGTGTATGCCGCAGTACCTGCCGCTGAGCTGTCTTTGGTGTAATCGGCGCTGAGCTGGGAGGCGCTCAGCCCCGTCGTTGCGGCAATCGACGCCGCCGCTTGCGCGGTCGTGTTTCCGAAGGTTTCCACTTGGGTTTGTACCAAGGTTGATAAGGGGCTGACCACGGCGCTTGCATCCGCCGGCGCCTTCAAGACATAGGCCATTGGCACGGGTCCCGTGTCTGCGTCAATCGACTGCGGGGTGACGATGGCAACGAGGGGAAATTTTCCAACCTCAGCATTGGCGACCGCCAGAATTGCTACACCACGCGCATCCGTGATTGCACTGGGCTCACCCTGATCACAAACGCCATTCAAATTTTTGTCCAGACAAACCATCGCGTTTTGCAATGGGCCGTCAATGACAGTAACGGGAACAGAAGTTGTGCTTGACCCGTCGCCACCGCCGCCACAGGCGCTGAGTCCCACTGCAAGTGCCATTGCGAGCGGCAGACTCCAAGCGATTGGCTGGGTTTTTCGCATCATTTTCATAAAAATATCTTTCAGTAATGAATGGAGAAATAAATATTATCATTTTTAATTTCAAATTCAATAATGTTTAGTCGGCGGTTGTTGGGTGGAAACCCTTGCCCATCAGGCTGCATAAGTCAGTGGTCTACCATTGCCCCCCGATGACCACGTTCACCGAAAGCGCCAGCACGGCGCTGCAACTCCTTACTTCGCTCGACCCCACCTTGGTGTCCATCGTGGCGCGCTCCTTGAGCGTGAGTGCGTGTGCTTGCCTGTTGGCGTGCAGCGTGGGGCTGGCGCTGGGTGCGTGGCTGGGGGTGGCGCAGTTTGCGGGGCGCTCGGTGGTGTTGACCCTGCTCAACACCAGTCTGGCCATACCGTCGGTGGTGGTGGGCTTGCTGGTCTATTTGATGCTCTCGCGCTCGGGGCCGCTGGGGTATCTGGGCTGGCTGTTCAGTTTCAAGGCCATGGTGTTTGCGCAGGCGGTGCTGGTGCTACCCATCGTGACCGCGCTCACCCGCCAAACCGTACAAGACGCCGAGCAACTTTATGGCGAACAACTGCGCTCCTTGGGGGCGGGTACCGTATTGCGCGCCGCTTTGCTGGCCTGGGATGAGCGCCACGCCCTGCTGGTGGTGCTGATAGCCGCCTTTGGCCGCGCCATATCGGAGGTGGGCGCGGTCATGATTGTGGGTGGCAATATTGACGGCTTTACACGGGTGATGACGACCGCGATTGCGCTGGAAACATCCAAAGGCGATTTGCCGCTGGCACTGGGCTTGGGTCTGATGCTGCTGGCGGTGGTGCTGGCGCTCAACCTGCTGGTTGCGCTGCTGCGGCAGTGGCGGGTGCGCAGCGAGTCGGCGGGCTTGGCGCTGAATCGGGGGTTGGTGCTGTGAGCGCGTTGATTTCCCTGGTGAACGCGGGTGTGCAGATCGGCGCCGATGGCCGCAGCCTGCGCCGTGCGCGGACCGATTTGGACAGCGCCCTGCGAAACATCGATCTGGCGATTCAAGCCGGCGAGCGTGTAGCCCTGGTGGGAGCCAACGGTTCCGGAAAAAGCACTTTGCTGCGCGTGCTGCACGGCTTGCTAGAACCCACTTTGGGCAAGCGCCAGGCTGTGCCCGGCTTGCGACAGGCCATGCTGTTTCAGCGTCCGCACATGCTGCGCACGACGGTACAGCGGCAGGTGGCGCTGGCTTTGTGGTTGCGGGGTACACCCTGGCGGCAAGCCAGCGTGCAGGCATTGGAGGCGCTGCGCACTGCGGGGTTGCAAGAACTGGCGTCGCGCAGTGCACGTACCTTGTCTTTGGGGCAACAGCAACAAGTCGCCTTGGCCCGTGCCTGGGCGCTGGCGCCGCAAATGCTTTTGCTGGACGAACCCACGGCCAGCTTGGACCCCCACGCCAAGGCCGAGGTGGAGGCACTCATGCAGCGTTTTGCCGACAGCGGCACAGACGCCACGCTGGTGTTTGCCAGCCACAACCTGGGCCAGGTGAAGCGCCTGGCACAGCGGGTGATTTACCTGGAACGCGGCCGTTTGCTGGCCGATTTGCCGGTGGCCCAGTTCTTTGATGCGGCAGTGTTGCAAGCGCAATGCCCGCAAGCCCACTTATTTGTTAAAGGAGAACTTTTGTGAGCAACATTTTTCGTTTCGTGGCCACCGTTTCACTGGCTGCCGCAGCGCTGGCTGGCGCGCAGGCCGAAACCATCGTGATGGCGTCCACCACGTCCACCGAGCAGTCCGGTCTGTTCGCGCATTTGCTGCCCGCCTTTACCAAGGCCACCGGTGTAGAGGTGAAAGTCGTTGCGCTGGGCACAGGCCAGGCCATTGACATGGGGCGCAGGGGCGACGCCGACGTGCTTTTTGTGCACGACCAGGTGGCCGAAGAAAAAATCGTGGCCGAGGGCTTTGCCATCAAACGCTTTGCGGTGATGTACAACGATTTTGTGCTGGTCGGCCCCGGCGCTGACCCTGCCAAGCTGCAGGGCAAAGACATTGCGGCGGCGCTGGCCAAAGTAGCCGCCAGCAACGCGGCGTTTATTTCGCGCGGCGACAAGAGTGGAACCCACGCCGCCGAGCTGCGCTTTTGGAAGCTCACGCCAGCGCCCGACGCGCACGGCACAGGCTACAAAGAATGCGGCTGCGGCATGGGCCCGGCGCTCAATATGGCGTCCGCCACGGGCGCCTATGTGCTGACCGACCGAGGCACTTGGCTGAGCTTCAAGAACCGGGGTGATCTCAAAGTCTTGGTGGAGGGCGACAGCCGCTTGTTCAACCAGTACGGCGTGATGGTGGTCAACCCGGCGCGCCATCCCCATACCAAGGCGGCCGATGCCCAAAAATTTGTGGACTGGGTGACCAGCGCCGCTGGCCAGGGTGTGATTGCGGCCTACAAGATAGACGGTCAGCAGCTGTTCTTTCCGAACGCTGGCAAATAAGCAAGGACACTAGAGCGCCAGAGCACTAAAGCACTAGCGCACCACCACGCCTTAAGTCGCTGCGGGCAGCCCGCGGCGCACCGGTTGCAGCAGCACGACCAGCGCGCCTGCCCCGCCATGGGCGGGTTGGGCTTGCACAAAGGCCACCACCTCGGCTTTTTGCACCAGCCAGCGGTGCACCTTGTCTTTGAGCACCGGCGCTTTGCCCGGCGAGCCCAGGCCCTTGCCATGCACCACGCGCACACAGCGGATGCCGTGTTTGTGTGCCTCGCGCACGAAGCTGCCCAGCGCATCCCGTGCCTCGTCGCTGCGCATGCCATGCAGATCAATTTGCCGCTGAATGCTCCACTTGCCTTT
>CANBQX010000115.1 GCA_947371775.1 Comamonadaceae bacterium | reverse complement strand
GGGGAATACGTGTTTGACTGGGCCTGGGCCAATGCCTATCAACAGCATGGACTGCCCTACTACCCCAAGGCATTGGTCGCAGTGCCATTTACGCCGGTGCCGGGCGCACGCCTGCTGGCCGTGAACGACGAGGCGCGCACCGCCTTGGTACATGCGCTCGTGGATTGGAGCCAGGAACAGCAGCTATCGTCCTTGCACCTTTTGTTTTTGTCAGCGCCAGACCTTCGGGCTTGCGAGGCAGCGGGCCTGATGCCGCGCCACACCGTGCAATTCCACTGGACCAATTCGACGCCCGGCTATGCGGACTTTGACGATTTTCTTTCGCACCTGGCCCAGGACAAACGCAAAAAAATCCGCCAGGAACGGCGCAAAGTGGCGGATGCTGGCGTGAAATTCCGCTGGTCGCAGGGCACGGATATCAGCGATGCGGACTGGGACTTCTTCTACCGCTGTTACGAGCGCACCTACCTCGAACACGGCAACGCGCCCTACCTGAGTCGCGAATTCTTCATCCGCATGCAAAAAGACATGGCCGCGAACTGGTTGCTGTTTGTGGCGGAACGCGATGGGCGGCCCATCGCCAGCAGCCTGATCGCCCTCAGCGCCCAACCCGCAGATTCGACGCCTGTGGCGCAGCCGCTCGTTGCCTATGGCCGCTATTGGGGTGCCCTGGAGCGGGTGGACTGCTTGCATTTTGAAGCTTGCTACTACCAGCCGCTGGCATGGTGCATCGCCCATGGCTACCACCGCTTTGAAGGTGGCGCACAGGGGGAGCACAAGATGGCGCGCGCACTGTTGCCGGTCAAAACCAGCAGTGCGCATTGGTTGGCACACCCCGCGTTTGCCGATGCCGTTGCCCGGTTCTTAGAGCGCGAGGGTGCGGGGATTGAAAACTACATGGACGATCTGCACATGCGATCGCCCCTGCGTCCGCTCCCGTCTTAGCCGGCAGCCTGCTCTTTTTGGTAGTTGGCAATGCCGTCCATGATTTCCTGACGCGCCGACTCCGGGCCTTCCCAGCCGAGAATCTTGACCCATTTGCCGACTTCGAGGTCTTTGTAATGCTCGAAAAAGTGGGCAATGGTTTTCAGGCGGAAGGGGTTCAAATCTTCCGGTTTTTGCCATTGGGTGTACAGCGACAAAATTTTGTCCACCGGTACGGCTAAGACCTTGCCGTCCTGGCCGGCTTCGTCTTCCATTTTCAAAATACCAATGGCGCGGCAAGGCACAACCACGCCCGGAATCAGCGGCACCGGGGTAATCACCAGCACGTCGACCGGATCGCCGTCGCCAGAAATCGTCTTAGGCACATAACCGTAGTTGGTTGGGTAATGCATGGCGGTGCTCATGAACCGGTCCACAAAAATCGCGCCGGATTCTTTGTCCACTTCGTACTTCACGGGATCGGCATTCATCGGGATTTCGATGATCACGTTGAATGCATTGGGCACGTCTTTGCCGGGGGAAACTTTGTCTAGGGACATGAATAACTCGTCGTAAGGTTAGGGGAAGCGAGACTAGGATTAACCCTCATTTTACTGACTCAGCCCTTGCGCAATGGACAGGCACCGAGTTTTACGGCTACATTGGGGCGTTGGCCAATCAATCCCCTGGTTTTTTGTTCGGGGCGCTGAGGAAGCAACGTAGCGGGGGCACCGCTGGCGTTGCTCCCTTCTTCGAACAACATGCTAGTAGGAGAAACTTATGACTGGTAACGCAGCGCTGATTCTGGCGCTTGGTTGTGGTTTGGTCGCCGTGCTGTACGGTGTCTGGGCCCGCAGTTGGATTCTTTCGCAAGACGCGGGCAACGCCCGAATGCAAGAAATTGCAGCCGCCATTCAAACCGGCGCAGCGGCCTACCTGGCCCGTCAATACAAGACCATTGCCATGGTCGGCGTCGTTCTAGCCATCCTCATCTCCGTGGTGCTCGACCCCTTGAGCGCGGTGGGCTTCATTCTGGGCGCCGTGTTGTCCGGTGCCTGTGGTTTCATCGGCATGAACGTGTCGGTGCGGGCCAACGTGCGCACGGCACAAGCCGCCACCCGTGGCATTGGCCCCGCCTTGGACGTCGCCTTTCGCGGTGGCGCCATCACCGGCATGCTGGTGGTGGGCTTGGGCTTGCTGGGCGTTACCGGCTTTTACTGGTACCTCACCAGCGGCGGCGTGCCGGCAGACGGCAAAGCGTTTGCGGGCATGCTCAACCCCTTGGTGGGTTTTGCGTTTGGCTCCTCGCTGATTTCCATTTTTGCCCGCCTGGGCGGCGGCATCTTCACCAAAGGCGCTGACGTAGGCGCCGATTTGGTGGGCAAGGTCGAAGCCGGTATTCCGGAAGACGACCCGCGCAACCCGGCTGTGATTGCCGACAACGTCGGCGACAACGTCGGTGACTGCGCCGGCATGGCGGCCGACTTGTTCGAAACCTACGCCGTGACGCTGATCGCCACCATGGTGCTGGGCGCTTTGCTGGCAGGCGCTGGCGGCCCGAATGCCGTGCTGTACCCGCTGACGCTGGGCGGCGTGTCCATCATCGCCTCCATCATCGGCTGCTTTTTTGTCAAGGCCAGCCCTGGCATGACCAACGTAATGCCCGCCCTCTACAAAGGCCTGGCCGTCTCGGGCGTGTTGTCGCTGATTGCTTTTTATTTTGTGACGCAGTCTTTGTTCCCCACTGCAGTCACCCTGCCCGATGGATCCATTCTGAGCAGTGAGCGCTTGTTTGGAGCTTGTGCCATCGGCCTGATCTTGACCGGCGCGCTGGTCTGGATCACCGAGTACTACACCGGCACCCAGTACGCGCCTGTGCAACACATTGCACAAGCATCGACCACCGGGCACGGCACCAACATCATCGCGGGCTTGGGCGTCTCCATGCGTTCCACCGCCTGGCCCGTGCTCTTTGTGTGCGCCGCGATTTACAGCGCCTACAACCTGGGCGGCCTGTACGGGGTGGCGATTGCGGCGACTTCCATGCTCAGCATGGCAGGCATCGTGGTGGCACTCGACGCCTACGGCCCGATCACTGACAACGCCGGTGGCATTGCCGAAATGGCCGAGCTGCCCGCCAGCGTGCGTGACATTACCGACCCCCTGGATGCGGTGGGCAACACCACCAAAGCGGTGACCAAAGGCTACGCCATCGGTTCTGCCGGACTGGCCGCGCTGGTGCTGTTTGCCGACTACACCCACAAGCTCGAAGGCCTGGGTGCGCACATCAAGTTTGATTTGAGCGACCCCAAAGTCATCATTGGCCTGTTCATAGGCGGCTTGATTCCCTACCTCTTCGGCGCCATGGCGATGGAAGCGGTGGGACGCGCAGCCGGCGCAGTGGTGGTGGAAGTGCGCCGCCAGTTCAAAGAAATCAAGGGCATCATGGACGGCACGGGCAAGCCCGAGTACGACACCGCCGTCGACATGCTGACCACTGCGGCCATCAAAGAGATGATGGTCCCCAGCCTATTGCCCGTGGTTGCGCCCATCGTGGTGGGCCTGGTCCTTGGGCCAGCGGCTTTGGGGGGACTGCTGATGGGCACCATCGTGACCGGCTTGTTTGTGGCGATTTCCATGTGCACCGGCGGCGGCGCCTGGGACAACGCCAAGAAATACATTGAAGACGGCCACCACGGCGGCAAAGGTTCCGAGACGCACAAAGCGGCCGTGACCGGCGACACCGTGGGTGACCCTTACAAAGACACCGCCGGCCCCGCCGTGAACCCGCTGATCAAGATCATCAACATCGTGGCGCTGCTGATCGTGCCGGTGATGATGAAGATCCACACGGGTTAAGCCCCACAGCGGGCTCCAGACCAAGGCCTGAAGCCCTCCCCCACAAAGCCTGCAGGAGTGATTTCTGCAGGCTTTTTTCTTAGGCCACAATCCAGCCCATGACAAAGCAAGCGAGCTACCGAACCATACCTGTGCTGGACCAACGAGACGACTCGCTGAAGATCCCGGCGACTACGGGCGCCCGGACAACGGGCCTCGCCAAGGACGGCTTGGGTCGTCCGCTGCGCGACCTGCGCATCAGCGTCACCGACCGCTGCAATTTCCGCTGCAGCTACTGCATGCCCAAAGAGGTGTTCGACAAAGACTACGCCTACCTGCCCCACAGCGCTTTGTTGTCGTTTGAAGAAATCACCCGCATCGCGCAGCAGTTTGTTGCCCTGGGCGTGCAAAAAATCCGCCTCACCGGGGGCGAACCCCTGCTGCGCAAAAACCTGGAACTGCTCATTCAGCAGTTGGCAGCACTGCGCACGCCGGAGGGCGCACCGCTGGACATCACCCTGACCACCAACGGTTCGCTGTTGGCCCGCAAAGCCCACGCACTGAAGGCCGCCGGTTTGCAACGCGTGACGGTCAGTTTGGACGGTTTGGACGACGCCGTGTTCAAAAAAATGAACGATGTGGACTTCCCTGTGGCGGACGTGCTGGCGGGCATCCAGGCAGCCCAGGAGGCAGGACTGGGCCCCATCAAAGTCAATATGGTGGTCAAACGCGGCACCAACGACCACGAAATTTTGCCGATGGCGCGCCATTTTCGCGGCAGCGGCGTGGTGCTGCGCTTTATCGAGTACATGGACGTGGGCGCGACCAATGGGTGGCGCATGGATGAGGTCGTGCCTTCGGCCGATGTGATTGCCTTGCTGCGCTCGGAGATGCCGCTGGTGGCGCTGGAGGCCTGCGCACCCGGTGAGACTGCCCAACGCTGGGGATACGCCGATGCGCAGGGCCAGTACGACCCCGTCTTGGGCGAGGTCGGCGTCATCAGCAGCGTCACCCAGGCGTTTTGTGCGGACTGCAACCGCGCGCGCCTGTCCACAGAAGGCCAACTCTACCTGTGCCTGTTTGCCAGCCAGGGCTACGACTTGCGCAGTCTGGTGCGCAAACCCGCAGGAATGGTTTCAGACCAGGCCCTGATGGATGCGATCAGCGCCATCTGGCAAGGCCGCAGCGATCGTTATTCCTTGCTGCGCTCAGCCATGCCGCCCGACGCCCAGGCAAGGGGCGCGCGCCGGGTGGAGATGAGCTACATCGGGGGCTGATCGGGCATGGCAGGCATCAACCCCGCCCGTGTGTGCGCCCTGGTGCTGGCCGGTGGCATGGGCAGTCGCATGGGTGGCATAGACAAGGGGCTTCAGTTGCTCAAGGGCCAGGCCCTGGCATGGCATTGCGTCGAGCGCCTGCGCGCCCAGGCCGGGGGCGCACCAGGCTTGGTGGCCATCAACGCCAACCGCAACTCAGAAACCTACGAAGGCTGGGGCATCCCGGTGTGGGGGGATGCACTGCCAGGTTTTGCGGGCCCGCTTGCGGGCTTTCACACGGGCTTGCAACATTGCGCAGCGGTGGCAAAGGAGGCGGGCGAGATGCAAAGCTTCGAATACCTCCTCACCGTGGCCTGCGACACGCCACGATTTCCGCTGGACTTGCTCCAGCGCCTGTCTGATGCCTTGGGCAATGCGCAGGCCGATATAGCCGTGGCATGCGCTCCCGAAAAAGCAGCGGATGGCGGGGTGACACTTCGCGCCCAGCCGGTTTTTTGTTTGATGCGCACGAACCTGGACTACAGCCTGAACGCTTTTTTGGAGGCCGGTGGACGCAAAGTCGATGCCTGGACCGCCCAGCACCAGACTGTCACCGTCGCCTTTGACCAATCGCACGATGACCCTCAGGCCTTTTTCAACGCCAACACCTTGACCGAGCTTGCGCAGCTCAATTCAGACTCCCGCCACGCGTGATGAAAACTTTGGACCAGATTGCCGCCGAACTGCAGGGTTACGACCCGCAGGCGCTGCCTGCGCACTTGGTCAACGCGTTCTTGGCAGAAATGGTGCCTTTACCCAAGGACTTTGAAGAACTTCCCATTTGGCAGGCCTTGGGCCGGGTCATTGCACAGGATGTGGTCAGCCCTTTGGATGTTCCACCCCACGACAACTCGGCAATGGACGGCTATGCGTTTGACGGAAACGCCCTGACCGCTGGAAAGACACTGACGCTCGAGGTGGTTGGCGCGGCCTTGGCCGGGCAAGCCTACCAAGGCGCCATGGCCCCCGGGCAATGCCTTCGGATCACGACCGGTGCCGTCATGCCCCAGGCGCTCAACACCGTGGTACCGCAGGAGTTGGTGCAAGTTGCTGGCCCGGTGATCACGATTCCCCAAGACGTGGTGCGCAGGGGCGACAACCGGCGCGCCCAAGGCGAAGACCTGCAACGCGGCAAAGTCGCATTGACGCAAGGCAGTGTGCTCGGACCCGCAGGCCTGGGATT
>CANBQX010000114.1 GCA_947371775.1 Comamonadaceae bacterium | reverse complement strand
CGACTGCAAAAATACAAAAGAGCCCGCTGCGGCACCCCGCGCCACGGGCTCTTGGCTGAATCGCGAGAGGATTAGCCTGGACGCTTCATCTGGCAGCTGGTCGGCGTGCTAGACACGTAGTTGGGGTACTCTTTCACAGGTACCAAGGTCATGCCGGTGTTTTCAGGGTTGTAGGGGTACTTTTTGTCCGCCTTCTGCCAAACCGTCATGTACAGAGGTTGCTGCAACTGGTGATCCACCTTGCGCATCTCCACTTCGCCGTTGAAGCTCTTCACAGAGATACCTTCCAAGGCCGCTGCGACTTTGACTGGATCGGTGGACTTGGCCTTGGCCATGGCAGCGCCTACGGTCTCGAAAATGCGGATGGTGGAGCCTGTGTAGAAATCGTCGTTGTATTTGGCCTTGAACTCATTCATCCACTTGTCCATCTGGCCACCCATGTTGTAGTGGCTGTAGGCGATTTGGTAAACGCGGCCGGCGCCATTCGTACCCAAAGCGGTAGGCGTGCCAGTCACACCGGCGTAGTAGGTGAAGAATTTGCCGGTGTAGCCGTTTTCGTTTGCAGCCTTGACCAACAAGGACAAGTCAGAACCCCAGTTTCCGGTGATCACGGTGTCTGCACCGGCCGCCTTGATTTTGGCGATGTAGGGTGCGAAATCACGCACTTGCGCCAGAGGGTGCAAATCTTCGCCGACGATTTGGATGTCAGGACGCTTTCGACCCAAGGTTTCTTTGGCGTACTTGGCCACTTGCACACCGTGCGAGTAGTTTTGGCCCAGGATGTAGACCTTCTTGATATCGGGCTGATCGACCATGAAGCTCGACATGGCTTCCATCTTCATGGAGGTGTCTGCGTCAAAGCGGAAGTGCCAGTAGCTGCACTTGCTATTGGTCAGGTCAGGATCCACGGCAGAGTCATTGAGGTAAATCACCTCTTTGCCGGGGTTGCGCTCATTGTGCTTGGCCACCGCATCGCTCAGGGCCAGCGCGACAGAAGAGCCATTGCCCTGAATGATGTAGCGCACACCTTGGTCGATGGCCGACTTCAGTGCGTTCAAGCTCTCGGTGGGGCTGAGCTTGTTGTCCATGCCAATGACTTCAAATTTCACACCAGCAGGGTTGCCTTTGTCGCTGTACTTTTCAGCAAAAAATTGGTAACCCTTGAGTTGGCTCACGCCCACCGGACCGAGCAAGCCGGTCAAGGGGTCAATACGAACCATCTTGACGGTTTCACCCTTTTGGGCGAACGCGCCGCCAGCAGCCAAAACGAGCACCGCCGCGGCGGTAAATTTCAAAGCAAAAGACATGGAAAACTCCTTGATTGGGACACCCCGCAGACTACTAGACAAAAAGGGTCTCACCCCTACGGGTAGACCCTAGTTCAGTCACCTTCGAGATAGAAATTTGGCACTGGTGCGAGCCACTGCGCACCAGTGCAGTGCAATCACACGCCAGGCAAGGTGTAGTCGCGCAATGTTTCGCGCAACTTGGTCTTTTGCATCTTGCCCGTGCCCCCCAGCGGAATGGCATCAATAAACACCACATCGTCTGGAATCTGCCATTTGGCAGTACGGCCTTCGTAAAAGGCCAATAGCTCTTCACGGCTCACGTCTGCACCTGGTTTTTTCACTACGACCACCACCGGGCGCTCGTCCCATTTGGGGTGTTTCATGCCGATGCAGGCCGCCATCGCCACCGCCGGATGGGCCATGGCAATGTTTTCCACGTCGATCGAGCTGATCCACTCGCCACCCGACTTGATCACATCCTTGCTGCGGTCGGTGATTTGCATGTAACCGTCGGCATCAATGGTGGCCACGTCACCCGTTGGGAACCAGCCATTGACCAAGGGCGAGCCGCCCTCGCCTTTGTAGTACTGGTCGATGACCCAAGGCCCTTTGACGAGCAAATCACCGTAGGCTTTGCCGTCCCACGGCAACTCGGCGCCCGCGTCGTCCACGATCTTCATCTCGACACCGTAAATGGCGCGGCCTTGCTTGAGGCGCACCGTCATTTTTTCTTCGGCGCTCATGGGCAGGTGCTTGTTCTTGAGCGTACACACCGTGCCCAGCGGTGACATTTCGGTCATGCCCCAGGCATGCAGCACTTCCACGCCATACACATCATTGAAGGCGGTGATCATGGCCGGCGGGCAGGCGGAGCCGCCAATCACCGTGCGCTTGAGGGTTGTAAATCGCAAATCGCCTTGCTGCATGTGGCCGAGCATCATTTGCCACACCGTGGGCACGCCTGCAGCAAATGTGACTTTTTCCGACTCAATCAGGTCAAAGATGGACTTGCCGTCCATGGCGGGGCCGGGAAACACCATCTTGGCGCCGGTCATGGCCGCGGAATACGGCAGACCCCAGGCGTTGACGTGGAACATGGGCACCACAGGCAACACACTGTCGCGTGCGCTCATGTTCAAGGCGTCGGGCAATGCGCTGGCCCAAGCATGCAGGATGGTCGAGCGGTGGCTGTAGAGCGCCGCCTTGGGGTTGCCCGTGGTGCCACTGGTGTAGCACATGCTCGACGCCGAATTTTCATCAAACACCGGCCACTCGTAGCGATCCGACTGCGGGGCAATCCAGGCTTCGTAGCTTTGCAGGCCGGGAATGCCCGAGTCGGCGGGCAGTTTGTCGGCGTCGCACAGCGCAATAAAGTGCTTGATCGTGGTGCAGCGGGCATGGACGGCTTGGATGATGGGTAAGAACGTCATGTCAAAGCACAGCACCTGGTCTTCCGAGTGGTTGGCGATCCAAACAATCTGGTCGGGGTGCAGGCGGGGATTCAGCGTGTGGAGCACGCGGCCTGAGCCACTCACGCCGAAATACAACTCCAAATGGCGGTATCCATTCCAGGCCAGGGTGGCAATGCGGTCGCCAAAGGCGAGATGCATCTGGTCCAGGGCGTTGGCCACTTTGCGTGAGCGTTGGGCAATGTCGCGGTAGGTGCAGCGGTGAATGTCGCCTTCCACCCGGCGCGAGACAATTTCACCTTCCTGGTGGTTTCGGTCTGCAAACTCAATCAATGAAGAAATAAGCAACTGCTGACTTTGCATCAAACCAAGCATAAATACCCCTTAAAAACCACGAAAAATGGCGCAAGATGGCCAGTAAACGCGCATATTACCCCTTGGTTACCACGGCTTTTGATGCTGCGTCGCAGCAATTCCTGCAAGGCACAAGGCCAAACGGTCTGGCGGAAAATGCACTCATGCCCCTAGCGACCCCCAACCCCGACTTCGTCCCAACGCCCACTGCAGCGCCATCGCACCCCGCCGCTGGCTGGGCGCAAGGCTATGCGGCGCTGGGAGAAGACTTTGTCGCAACGCTCACTCCCTCGCCCCTGCCCGCGCCCTACTGGGTTGCCGGCAACCGTGCGCTCGGACAGCAGTTGGGGCTCGCCCCGCAGTGGCAAAGCTCCGACGACATGCTCGCGCTTTTGACCGGCAACGCAGCGCCCCCCGGTGGAGCACAAACCGCCAGTGTGTACAGCGGCCACCAGTTCGGCGTATGGGCGGGCCAACTGGGCGATGGCAGAGCCTGCTCGCTGGGCGAACTCGGCGGCCAGGAGATCCAACTCAAAGGCGCGGGGCCCACGCCGTTTTCCCGCAGGGGCGATGGCCGCGCTGTGTTGCGCAGCTCGATCCGCGAGTTTTTGTGCAGCGAGGCCATGCACGGATTGGGCATCCCCACCACCCGCGCCCTGTGCATCACGGGTTCCGACGCGCCGGTATGGCGCGAAGAACGCGAAACCGCCGCCGTGGTCACCCGGGTGGCGCCCAGTTTTGTGCGCTTCGGCCATTTCGAACATTTCAGCCACCACCAGCACCCTGCGCAGCTCAAGGTGCTGGCGGACTACGTGATTGATCGCTTTTACCCCGCGTGCCGCAGCCCCGGCGACCAACCCTATGTGGCCTTGCTCGCGGCCGTGACCGCGCGCACGGCAGAAATGGTGGCGCAATGGCAGACCGTTGGTTTTTGCCATGGGGTGATGAACACCGACAACATGAGCATTCTGGGTTTGACGCTGGACTACGGGCCCTTTCAGTTTTTGGACGGTTACGACCCGACCCACATTTGCAACCACTCCGACAGCCAGGGCCGTTACGCCTTTTACAAACAACCGAACGTGGCCTATTGGAATTTGTTTTGCCTGGGCCAGGCGCTGCTGCCTTTGATCGGCGAGCAAGAGGAGGCCATCGCCGCGCTGGAAACCTACAAATCCTTGTACCCCGCCGCCTTGGCTGCGCGCATGGCGGCCAAGCTGGGCTTTGCCAGCGTCCACGAGAACCAGCGCCCCTTGATTGAAACGCTGTTGAAACTCCTGGCACAAGAGAAAGTGGACTTCACGATTCTTTGGCGGCGTCTGAGCCATTGGGCTGCCGATATGGACTTGGCCGACACGCGCGTCCAGGATGTGTTTGTCGACCGCGAGGCCGCAGGCCAATGGCTGGCAGACTTTCGCACCCTGCATCGTCAAACCGGTCATGACGGTTCCGGCGCCGTGTCGGCCCGCATGTTGCGCACCAACCCCAAATTTGTGCTGCGCAACCATTTGGGCGAACTGGCCATTCGCGCTGCGAAAGAAAAAGACTTCTCCGTCGTCCAGCAACTCCACACCGTGCTGGCAGACCCGTTTGCAGAGCATCCCGAACATGACGCATGGGCGGGCTTTGCCCCCGACTGGGCGAGCAGCATTGAAATCAGCTGCAGCTCCTAAACTCACCTATGGAAGGAACCCTCACCATGATCACCAAAACCGATGCCCAGTGGCGCGAATTGCTAGAGGCCAAAGGTGCCGAGCCCCGCGCTTTTGATGTGACCCGCCACGAGGCGACCGAGCGCGCATTCACCGGCCGCTGGGAGTCCAACAAGCAACGCGGCACCTACACCTGCATTTGCTGCGACAAGCCGCTGTTTGCGTCGGACACCAAGTACGACTCGGGCACCGGCTGGCCCAGCTACTTTGCACCCATCGCACCGGATGCGGTGGGTACCAAGGTGGACGGCCTGCTGTGGATGAAGCGCACCGAGGTGCACTGCGCCAACTGCAATGCGCACCTGGGCCATGTGTTTGAGGACGGCCCCGCACCCACGGGCTTGCGCTACTGCATGAATTCGGCCTCGCTACACTTCACGCCAGAATGAAACCTTTCGTCGACTTATTCCCCATCCTCCTGTTTTTTGGGGCCTACAAGCTGTACGACATTTACACCGCCACCGCGGTGCTGATGGCCGCCACGGTCTTGCAAACCGCCTACGTCTACCAAACCCAGAAGCGCTTGGAAATCATGCACAAAGTCACGCTGGTGCTGGTGCTCGGCTTCGGTGCCTTGACGCTGGGTCTGCATGACGAGCGCTTTATCAAGTGGAAACCCACGGTGCTCTACGGCCTGATGACCTTGGGCTTGGCTTTTGCCATGTGGGTCTCGCGCAAAAACGTGGTGCGACTGCTCTTAGGCCAGCAATTGGAATTGCCCGACGCGGTGTGGCACCGCCTGAACCTGATTTGGATGCTGTACTGCACCTTCATGGCCGCCATCAACGGCTATGTGGCCGCTTTTTACAGCACCGAGGACTGGGTCAACTTCAAGCTCTGGGGCTATGCGTTTCCGCTGGTTTTTATCATCGGACAAGGGCTGTACATTGCGCCCCACGTCAAACTCAAGACTGCCGATGGCGCACCTGACGAACCAGGATCTGCACCATGACAGCGACGACGCTCCCCAGCGCCGAATTGTTGCAAGCCCGCCTGCAAGACCGCTTGGCCGCAACGGCGGTGGAAGTCATTGACGAAAGCTACCAGCATGCCGGCCATGCCGGTGCCAATGCCGCCGGTCGGGGAACCCACTTTCGGGTGCGAATTGCTTCACCCTTCTTTACGGGTAAATCCAGGGTCGCCTGCCATCGCCTTGTGTATGATGCCGTGCAAGATTTCATCGACCAAGGCTTGCACGCGCTGGCCATTGAAACCGAAACACCCACCCCCGCCCCTCTGCCCTGAGCCGCAATGCACACCTGGCGCGACGCGCCTGCACTTTCAAACCCCACTCACCCCACAGGAAACCGAATGAAAAAGCACGCTCTCCTCGCCACCGCAACCGCTGTGTTGCTCGCGTTCGCCGGATCGGCCATGGCGCAAAACATCGCCATCGTCAACGGCAAAGCCGTTCCCAGCTCGCGCATGGAAGCCCTGGCCCAGCAAGTGGCCAAGTCGGGCCGCCAGATCACCCCCGAAATGCAAGGGCAGATGAAAGAGGAATTGAT
>CANBQX010000113.1 GCA_947371775.1 Comamonadaceae bacterium | reverse complement strand
TGAGCACGCGCCAGCGTGACCAGCATGGCCACGACCGAGAGCACCGCCACGGCATCGGCCACCACCCGCTTTTGCCCCGCGCCCACAATGATCACGCCCAGCACCGCCATCCCGCCCATGAAAATCCAGGCGAAGCGCGTGTTGCGGGTCACCAGTGAATCGGGCCACAGCACACACACCGCCAGCAGTGGCAGCGCCGCCATGGCGCCCAGCATGGAGGCAAACTGGTGCCAGCCCACCAGCGGGTAAATACCCGAGAAGCGCAGCACGCCCAACAAGGCAGCTGCCGCAAACAGCGTGCACGCCAAGCGCAGCGCGATGGGCGACTGGGCGCGAGTGGCCAGCCACAGGGTGACCAGACACAAAAAACCGTCGGAATAAGCCAGACTAGGCATGCGCGGCCCCTTGCACACGGGGGTGCAGCCAGGCGTAGCCGATCGCGCCGTAGATCAGCACCATCACGCCGGAGAAGCCAAAGCGTTGCACCGGCGTAAAGCCTTTTTGGGCAAACAAAAAGTACATCAGCAAGAACGAACCGAGCACGGTGGCGGTCAGTGCCAGGCGGTTCATCAGCTTGGGCGAGGGCGTTACAAAGCGCACAAATTTGTCGGCCTCAAAACGGGCAGGTACGGCCGGTGCGCCGGGCGGCACCCAGCCGGGCCCCGCAAAAAAGCACATCAGCTTGTTGCGCCAGCCGGGGGTAGCGCGCGCTTGCGCCACGATGGCAAAGTAATGGTGCACATTGCCCCACACCGGGTTCCAGCTGTGCAGCGGTTTGCGCACACCGTACATGGGCTCTTCGTCGGCGCGCTCGTCGGCATAGGTGCCAAACATGCGGTCCCAAATGCTGAAGATGCCGCCGTAGTTTTTGTCAATGCAATAGTCGTTTTGCCCGTGATGCACGCGGTGGTTCGACGGTGTCACCAAAAACAGCTCCAAAAACCCCAGCCGCCCGATCAAGCGCGTGTGCACCCAGAACTGGTACACCAGGTCAATCACCGCGACGGTCAAAAACACCTTGAGCGGAAAGCCCAGCAAAGCCAGCGGCACATAAAACACCCAGCGGAAGTAAAACCCGGTGGACGACTGGCGCATGGCGGTGGACATATTGAACTCTTCGCTGCTGTGGTGCACCACATGTGCGGCCCACAAAATGTTCACCTCGTGCCCGGTGCGGTGCACCCAGTAGTAGAAAAAGTCGTACAGCACCAGCGCCAGCACCCAGGTCAGCGGGTTGCTGGTGTCCCAGGTAAAGGCGCCAAAGCGCTCCACCAAAATCGCATACATGGCCACGCTGATGGCGCCGCCAATGGTGTTGACGAACTGGCTCACGGTGCCAATGTTCATGGACGTGAGCGTGTCCTGAAACCGGTACACCTGCACCCCGCGCCGGTGCGCGACCCACATTTCAATGGCCACCAGCAGAAAAAACACCGGTATCGCAAACAGGTAGGGGCTCATGGCCGTGCCTTTATTAAAGAGTGAAATTGTGAAATTCAACAACGCAAGCTGCGGCGACTGTACGTCAGGGCTTGCACCGTCTAGCAAGGGTTAACCCGCGCTGCGCCCTCGGGGCTGTAACCTAGGTTCCCGCTACGCGCCCAGCAAGAGCCGCAGCGCCAGCCCCGCAAACACCACACTGGCCAGGCGATTGAGCCCCACTTGCGCGCGCGGTGCGTTGTGCAGCAACTGGCCAAAGCGTCCGGCCAAGAGGGCGATAGCGCCAAAGGTGAGCAGGGTGGCGAGCATGAAAATTGCGCCCAGTTGCATGATTTGCAGGGCCATGGCGCCATGCGCAGGTTCCACAAACTGCGGCAAAAACGCCAGAAAAAACAAGGCCACTTTGGGGTTGCTGATGTTCATCACCACGCCACGCAAATAGGTTTTGCGGGCGCTGAGCGCAGGTGCTGCGTCGCCCCCGGGCAGCCCCGCAGGGGCCCGCCACGACAGCCAAGCCAGCCACAACAAGTAGGCCGCACCCAGCGCTTTGAGCAAGGTAAATGCGGTGTCAGACGCAGCCAAGAGCGCCGCCAAACCCAGCGCCACTGCCGCCGTGTGAAACAACAAGCCGCTGCACAAACCCAGGACCACCAGCAGCCCAGCGCGGGCACCATGCACCGCGGCGTGCAGCAGCACAAACACGTTGTCGGGCCCCGGCACCAAAGCCAGCAGTACCGACGCTGCAAAAAAGGCCAGGGCTGTTTGGGCGCTGATCAGTTCCATAGTTTTAGCCTGCCATAGTGGTGAGCGTTTGAGCCATCCCGTTGTGCCGCTCAATGAGCGGCCCCAGGTCCACGCTGGTGAGCTGGCCGTCGCGCACCACGACGCGACCGTTGACCACCGTGTAGCTTGCATTGACGCTGGCGCAGAGCATGAGGCTGGCCACCGGGTCGTGCACTGCAGCGCCTGCAAACTGCAGGCCGCGCAGGTCAAACAGCGCCAGGTCGGCACACATGCCCACCCGAATCTGCCCGATGTCGCTGCGCCCCAGCACGTCGGCGCCACCGCGTGTGGCCAGGGCCAATGCATCGCGCGCGGTCATCTCCAAGGGCGCGGTATCGCAGCCGAATTGGGTGTTGCCTTGCGCGTCACGGGTGGGGGCCTCTAGCGACTTGCGCAAGCGTGCCAGCAGCATGGCCTGGCGCGCTTCGCCCAGCAGGTGGGCACCATCATTGCTGGCGCTGCCGTCCACGCCCAAGCCCACCGGCACGCCCGCATCGAGCATTTTGCGCACCGGTGCAATGCCGCTGGCCAGGCGCATATTGCTGCAGGGGCAGTGCGCCACACCGGTGCGGGTGGCAGCAAACAGGCTTATGCCTTCGTCATCGAGCTTGACGCAATGGGCATGCCACACGTCGCTGCCCAGCCAGCCCAGGTCCTGGGCATATTGCGCGGGCGTGCAGCCAAATTTCTCTAAGCTGTAGGCGATGTCGTGGTCGTTTTCGGCCAAGTGGGTGTGCAGGCGCACGCCGTGGGCCCGGGCCAGTTCGGCCGAAGTTTTCATCAGGTCGCGGCTCACGCTAAAGGGCGAGCAGGGTGCCACCGCCACCTGCGTCATGGCGCCATGCGCGGCGCTGTGGTAGCGCTGCACGACCCGCAGCGTGTCCTTCAAGATGGCGTCTTCGTTTTCCACCAGATGGTCGGGCGGCAGGCCGCCTCGGCTTTGCCCCACGCTCATGCTGCCACGGGTGGCGACAAAGCGCATGCCGATGGCGCGCGCTGCCTCAATGCTGTCGTCGAGCGTGACCCCGTTGGGGTAGATGTAGAGGTGGTCACTGCTGGTGGTGCAGCCGCTCATCAGCAGCTCAGCCATGGCAACCTGGGTGCTGGTGTAAATCATGTCGGGCGTGAGGCCGCCCCAAATCGGGTACAGGCCGCGCAGCCAACCAAACAGCTCCGCGTTTTGCACCGACACAATCGCCCGCGTGAGCGACTGGTACATGTGGTGGTGGGTGTTGACCATGCCGGGCACCACCAGGTGCTGGCGCGCGTCGATCACGGTGTCGGCGGTAGGGGGCAAAGTGTCGGCAGGGCCGACGGCGGCGATCAGACCGTCGCGCACCAGAATCGAGGCGTCGCGCAGCTCGGTGCGCGCGTCGTCTTGGGTGGCAATGGTGTGGGCGTTGTGGATGAGCAAGGTGGCCATGCGGGCATTGTGCCGCAGGCAAACCCTGCCCCATAAGGGTAACGCGCAAGCCCATTGGACTTATGCGTAGCCTGTCCTGGTGGTGACCAGACCAACGCTAATCAATGTGAACAATTTTTAAAAACACAACTTATATTTAATTTGTATTGATATTGATTTGTTTATGCGAAACTAGTCGCTGAAATCATTGATTGGAGCGCCTATGCAGAGCATCGAAACCTCTTTTTGCCAAACAACGGACCGCCTGACGCGGCTTGTTTGTCGAGGTCTGCTGCTGCCAGTGACCTTGGGCGTTTTGGTATTTTTGGCCTTACCCGCCAGTGCGCAGACACTCAGCGATGACATTAAGGTCGGTACCCCGCTCACTTCAGCAGGAATCACGATGCGGGGATTTTCTCCTCCAGTCATGCCACTTCCGCCGGGTGATTGGGAGGTGGTGGCTCGCTCGGATGAAACATTCCCTCTGACCAACAGATTGCATGAAATCGTGCCGCCGGCGCCCAAAGTGGTACTCACACTCGTCAACAAAGAGCTTTTGGGCAAAGTCTTCGCAGCGGTTGTGACCTATTCCCCGGAGGTGGTGCCTATTCGCTGGACCAGCCCACCTTGCACCGCGCCTGGCGCGAGCTTCATTGACTCTGCGGGTACAACAGAAGGGTCCTTGGACTACGCCTGTGCCAGAGTTTGGTACCACCCCGCAGGATTGCGACGGTACATTTCCAATGCTGCCGGCAGCGAGAAGGAGTGGGAAAAGCAATACATAGCTCCGCTGGCCCAGGCCAAGGAAACATTCCCCGACTCTGTTATTTGGGTGGTCACCACCGCGAACCGGGATCGTGGACGCCTCTTTGATGTGACATTGCTGGCCCGCTCTACCCTTTCCGGCAAGGTCGACGATGCGTTCGACCAGGGCATACGCTCTTGGGTCAATGGGTT
Source organism: Comamonadaceae bacterium (assembly GCA_947371775.1). Classification (GTDB taxonomy): domain Bacteria; phylum Pseudomonadota; class Gammaproteobacteria; order Burkholderiales; family Burkholderiaceae_C; genus Allorhodoferax. The sequence goes on along the minus strand of CANBQX010000113.1, from coordinate 1,697 downwards.
CGCAAAGGCGCTCATCGGTGGCTTGCATGGTGACAAAGCCAGCGTTGTCGACTTTCCAGCGCCGTCCCTTCCCTGAATCGCTTAGCGCTGCACCGCCCACAGCACGTTTTCGGCGGTGGCGGGTGCGTTGAGCTGCACGGGGCCAGCAGGTGCTCCACTCTGCGCACAGCGGGCATGTGCCACCGCATCGCGCAGCGCCTCAAACACGCTGACCGCCAGCATGAAAGGCGGCTCGCCCACGGCTTTGGAGCCAAACACATTGTCTTCACGGTTGGGTTCGGGCCAGAGGTCGACCTTGAAATGCCTGGGCACGTCGCCCGCCGTGGGGATTTTGTAGGTGCTGGGGGCGTGGGTGGACAAATGGCCTTTGTCGTTCCACACCAGCTGCTCGGTCGTGAGCCAGCCCATGCCTTGCACAAACCCGCCTTCGATCTGTCCGATGTCCAGCCCCGGGTTGATGCTGCGCCCCACGTCGTGCAGGATGTCGACCTTGAGCACGCGGCTCTCACCCGTGAGTGTGTCAATCGCGACCTCGGTGCATGCGGCGCCATAGGCGAAGTAATAAAACGGACGCCCCGTGAGCGTGGTCTTGTCGTAGTGGATTTTGGGCGTGCGGTAAAAGCCGTCGCTCCACAACTGGATGCGGTTGGCATAGGCCATTTGCACCACGGCGTCAAAGCTGCGGCTGGCCTTGGGCGAAATCACTTGGCCGCCACGAAACTCAATCGCCCCCGCACCACAGCCGTCGAGCCCACAGACAAAGGCCGCCAGGTTGTCGCGCACATGGCGGGCGGCAAACTGGGCGGCGCGCCCGTTCAAGTCGGTGCCTGCGGACGCAGCCGTGGCCGAGGCGTTGGGAATGGTGCTGGTGTCGCTGGCGCTGCACAGCACGCGCTCAAAGGGCACGCCCAGCTCGTCGGCCACGATTTGCGCAACCTTGGTGTGCAGGCCCTGGCCCATCTCGGTGCCGCCATGGTGGATGCGCACACTGCCGTCCAAATAGACATGCACCAAAGCGCCCGCTTGGTTGAACAGCGTGGCGGTAAAGCTAATGCCAAACTTGACCGGCGTGATGGCAATGCCGCGCTTGATGACCGGGCTCTTGGCGTTCCATGCGGCAATGTCCGCACGGCGCTGGCGGTAGCCCGAGCTGGACTCCAGCGTGCCCAGCAGTGGCGCCAGGATGTTGTCCTCCACCTTCATTTGGTAGTGCGTGGTGTCGCGCCGCAGCACAGCGTGCGGGCCACCGGCGCCTTGCGTGGCCAGCGGCTCGTCGCTGTACAGGTTGCGCATGCGCACATCCAGCGGATCCAGGCCCAGGTGGCGCGCCACGTCTCCCAAGATCGCCTCAATCACCACCACACCCTGCGGCCCGCCGAAGCCGCGAAACGCGGTGTGGCTCTGGGTGTTGGTTTTGCAACGGTAGGACGCAATGGAGACGTTTTCCAAGTAGTACGCGTTGTCACTGTGGAACACCGCGCGGTCCGCCACCGGGCCAGACAGATCGGCACTGAAGCCGCTGTTGGCGGCCATCATCAGGTCCAGGGCGGTCAGGCGTCCCGTCGCATCAAACCCTGCGGTGTATTCATACGCAAAGGGATGGCGTTTGCCGGTGACCATGAAGTCATCGTCGCGGTCCAGCCGCAGCTTGACCGGCGCTTTGAACTTGTGCGCGGCCACCGCGGCCCACACCGCCA
>CANBQX010000112.1 GCA_947371775.1 Comamonadaceae bacterium | reverse complement strand
GTGGCCGACTTCATGGAAGTCACCGGTGGTTTCTTGAGCAAGCCTGAAGGCGCCAAGTACGAATTGGTCGGACCGGACCTGAAAGATCCCAAGTACTTTGGCTACGGCGCTGGCATTGCCTTGCGCAAGGGCGAAGACGCTTTGAAGGGTGAACTCAATGCCGCAATCAAAGCCATCCGCACTGCGCCTACCTACAAAGCACTGAACGACAAGTACTTTGCCAAGTTCAACATTGACGTCTACGGCGAATAAGCTCCAAACGTAATGCTCTGAAAATCGGCGTGCGGCATTGGCTGGACGCCGATTTTTTTATTCCCATTCCATGAACGCCTACTACTACAGCATTCTGCAGGGCTCGCTGCTCACCGTGGCGGTGTCGCTGTGTTCGCTGGCGGTTGCGGTGGTCTTGGGGCTGATCGGTGCTGCGGCCCGCCTGTCCGGCAGCCAGGTGGCCAGAGCACTGGGAACAGCCTATACCAGCGTGATTCGCGGCATCCCCGATTTGGTGGTGATGCTGCTGGTGTTTTATGGCGGCACCATGGGGTTGAACCATGTGATGGAGCTGATGGGCAGCAAGCGCACCGTGGACATCAACCCGTTTGTGGCGGGAGTCCTGACACTCGGGTTCATTTACGGCGCCTACATGACCGAAACCTTTCGGGGCGCGATTTTGGCGATTCCCAAAGGGCAGGCCGAAGCGGCTTGGGCATTTGGCATGGGCCGCACGGCCACGTTTTTGCGCATCATTGCGCCGCAAATGGTGCGCTATGCCCTGCCCGGCTTTACCAACAACTGGCTGGTGTTGATCAAGTCCACCGCCCTGGTGAGCCTGATCGGCTTGAAGGAGATGACCTACATCTCCAAGCAGGCCAGCGCGGCGACGCGCTCGCCGTTTGAGTTTTTCCTGTTTTCTGCGGCCTTGTTTTTGATCTTTACCAGCGCATCCTTGTATGTGCTGCGAAAAGTGAATGCCCGCTACAGCCTGGGTACGCGCCGGGGGCAGCTCTGATGAAGTGGGACGTCATTTTTCAGGCGAAAAACCTGGCCATGTATGGCGAGGGCATTCTCACCACGCTGGGTTTGTTGTTTTCCAGCCTGGGCGTGGGCGCGGTGCTGGCGCTGGTGTTTGCGCTGGCACTCACCAGCCGCTCATGGGTCTTGCGCTCGGTGGTGGGGGCCTACACCTATGTGGTGCGCGGCACGCCGCTCTTGATTCAGGTCTATTTGATTTACTACGGCCTGGGCCAACTGGAGTGGATACAGGCGCGCTGGGACGATGTGTGGCCCTGGACGCACTTCAAAGAACCCTTTTTCTGCGCCCTGCTCGCTTTCAGCCTGAACACGGCCGGCTACACGGCCGAGATGCTGGCCGGTGCCATTCGGGAAACCAGCGCGGGCGAGCTGGAGGCGGCGCAGGCCTATGGCATGGGCCGATGGATGATTCTGCGCCGCATCGTGCTGCCCAGTGCCATGCGCCGCAGCCTTCCCGCTTATAGCAACGAAGTGGTCATGATGCTGCAAAGCACCAGCCTGGCCAGCGCCGTGCCCAGCATGCTGGACGTCACCGCGGCTGCCAGCCGCGTGTACTCCGACTACTACCTTCCGTTTGAAGCCTATCTGTTTGCCGCAGGCATCTATTTGGTCGCGACATTTGCCCTGATCGGCTTTTTCAAATTGGCCGAGCAGCATTTCCTGGCCTATTTGGCGCCCCGCAAAAACTGAGCGCCCCCACCACCATGCAACGCAACGACCACCCGCTCTTGTCCCCCAGTCTGGGCAGCCACAAAAGTGTGAGCAGTTTTCACTTCGGCACCGCTGGCACGGGCCCCAAGGTCTACATCCAAGCCAGCCTGCACGCGGAAGAGCTACCGGGCATGCTGACCGCTCACCATCTGCGCCCCCTGCTGCAAGCGGCCGAGGACGCTGGACTGCTGCGCGGCGAAGTGGTGCTGGTGCCCGTGGCCAATCCGCTGGGGCTGGCCCAGCGGCTGGACCACAAGCCCATGGGGCGCTTTGAGCTGGGCACGTCCGAAAATTTCAACCGCCACTACCCTGACCTCGCGAAGGCCATCGCGGCGCAGGTGCTGCCTGCACTGGGCCCGGACGCCGCCGCCAATGTCAAGACCGTGCGCGCTGGCATCGGCAGTTATCTGAGTCAGTGGACGCCCACCACCGAGTTGCAAAGCCTGCGCCGCACGCTGATGCTGCTGGCCCATGACGCCGATTACTTTCTCGATCTGCATTGCGACTGCGAAGGCGTGCTGCACTTTTATTGCGAAGAACCCTGCTGGCCCCAGCTCGAAGCGCTCTCGCGCTTTCTGGGCAGCGAGGCCACGCTGATTGCCAAAAACTCGGGCGGTGGTCCGATTGACGAATGCCTGTCCGGCGTGTGGTGGCAGCTCGCCGCCATGCTGCATGCGCAAGGCAACGCCGCTGCGCTGCCCCAGGGCTGCAACAGCACCACCATCGAGTTGCGCGGAGAGTTGGACGTAAGCCACGACTTCGCACGCCAGGATGCCCAGGCCATCCAACACTTCCTGCAACACATCGGCGTGGTGCACAGCGACGCTCTACCCCCTGTGCCTGCTGCCCGCTGCCAGCCCACCCCCCTCGCAGGCTCCGAAACCTTGCGCGCACGCGCGCCCGGTGTACTGGTGTTTGCTGCACAGCCCGGACAACTCATGCGCAAAGGCGAGCTGGTGGCCGAGGTCATTGACCCGATTGAAAACACGGCCGAGCGGGTGCTGGCAGGCGTTGACGGCGTGCTGTACGCCCGCATCCGCGACCGCTACGTCACCGCAGGCTGCGAAGTCGGCAAGATTGCAGGCGCTACTCCTTTTCGCACCGGCCCGCTGCTGGGCGACTGATGGGAACCACAGACACACAACACGCTATGACACAGCCCACCGTCAAACTTCAAGTCAACAACATCCACAAGCGCTTTGGCAGCAACGAGGTGCTCAAGGGCGTCTCACTCACGGCCCATGCGGGCGATGTGATCAGCATCATCGGCAGCTCGGGCTCAGGCAAAAGCACGTTTTTGCGCTGTATCAACCTGCTGGAAAAACCGCACCAGGGCAGCATTGCCGTGGCCGGCGAGGCGCTGGAGCTGGTGGCAGATAAGCACGGCGAATTGAATGCACGTGACGCCCGGCAGTTGCAACGCATGCGCACCAAGCTGGCCATGGTTTTTCAGCACTTCAACCTGTGGGCGCACCAGACGGTGCTGCAAAACATCATTGAGGCGCCAGTGCATGTGCTGGGCGTGCCGCGCGATGAGGCTGTGGCCACGGCGCGTAAATACCTGGCGCGCGTGGACCTGGTCGGCATGGAAGACCGCTACCCCGCGCACCTGAGCGGCGGCCAGCAGCAGCGCGTGGCCATTGCCCGCGCGCTGGCCATGGAGCCGGAAGTGATGTTGTTTGACGAACCGACCAGCGCGCTCGACCCCGAACTGGTGGGCGAAGTGCTGCGCGTTATGCGCACCCTGGCCGAAGAAGGCCGCACCATGGTGGTCGTGACCCACGAGATGGGCTTCGCCCGCGAGGTGGCCAACCACCTCATCTTTTTGCACAAAGGCCTGATTGAAGAAGAAGGCAGCCCCACCGAGGTGCTGGCCCGGCCCAAGAGCGAGCGTTTGGGCCAGTTTTTGGCGGGAAGCCTGAAGTAAGCGCGTCCGCCTAAGCGCTGTTTGGGCCTACTTACCGCCCAGGCCCATGGAGCGCGAAATCACTTCTTTCATGATCTCGTTGGTGCCGCCGTAGATGCGCTGCACCCGGGCGTCGGCATAGGCGCGGGTGATGGGGTATTCCCACATATAGCCGTAGCCGCCGAACAACTGCACACACTCGTCCATCACTTTGCACTGCAGGTCTGAGCACCAGTACTTGGCCATGCTGGCAGTGGCCGTGTCCAGCTTGTCTTGCAGCAAGAGCTCGGTGCATTTGTCCACGAATACGCGCGCCACTTGCACCTCGGTTTGCAGCTCGGCCAGGGTGTAGCGGGTGTTTTGAAAGCCGGCCACGGCCTGGCCAAATACCTTGCGTTCTTTGACATAGTCCAAGGTCCAGTCAATAGCGGCTTGCGACGCGGCCACCGCGCCAATCGCAATTTGCAGGCGCTCCCAGGGCAGTTGCTCCATCAGGCAAATAAAGCCCCGGTTTTCCAGCGCAGGGCCGCCCAGCAGGTTTTCGGCGGGCACGCGCACATCGTCAAAAAACAGCTCAGAGGTGTCCTGCGCCTTGAGCCCCAGCTTCTGCAGGCGCTTGCCTACGCTAAACCCAGGCATGCCGCGTTCCACCAGCAGCAGGCTGGTGCCTTTGGCGCCCGCAGTCGGATTGGTTTTGGCCACCACGATCACCACGTCGGCATGCCAGCCGTTGGTGATAAAGGTCTTGCTGCCTTTGAGCAGGTAGCTGCCATCGGGCTGCAGCGTGGCCGTGGTTTTGATGCCCTGCAGGTCGGACCCGGCGGCGGGCTCGCTCATGGCAATAGCACCAATCATTTCACCGCTGGCCATGCGGGGCAGAAAGCGGGCCTTTTGCTCCGGCGTGCCGTAGTGGGCGATATAAGGCGCCACGATTTCGCTGTGCAGGCTGTAGCCAATGCCGGAAAAACCAGCACGCCCTAGCTCCTCCATTTGCACAATCGAATACAGCTTGTCGGCGCTGGCGCCGCCAAACGCTTCGGGCATGGTCATGCACAAAAAGCCGTTTTCACCAGCCTTGTTCCACACCGCGCGGTCCACATAACCCTGCTCTTCCCATTGCGCGTGAAACGGAGCGATCTCTTTGTCCATGAAGCGGCGAAAACTGTCACGAAAAGCTTCGTGGTCGGCGGAGAAAAGGCTTCTGTCAATCATGGCGAGGGGCTTTCAAGTTGTCGAAATGGAGACAAGCAGGCTATTTTTGCAAAGCGCTTGCTTGGTTAAAAACAATATACTGCAAACGCTGCGTCGTGCGCTTGAAACCGCAGACCTTGAATGGCATTTTTTACCGAGCTCTTTCACCCACCGGAGAAACACCCATGACCGAAGCCTATGTGTTTGACGCCCTGCGAACGCCGCGGGGCAAAGGCAAAAAAGACGGCAGCCTCTACGAGGTCAAGCCCATCAATCTGCTGGCAGGGCTGCTGACCGATCTGCAGCAACGCCACCAGTTTGACACCGCGCAGGTGGATGACGTGGTGATGGGCATCGTCTCGCCCGTGGGCGAGCAAGGCAGTGTGCTGCCCAAAGTGGCGGCGCTCAAAGCGGGCTGGGATTTCCAGTGTGCGGGCGTGCAGATCAACCGCTTTTGTGCCTCTGGTCTGGAAGCCGTGAACATGGCGGCGCAAAAAGTGCGATCGGGCTGGGAAGACCTGGTCGTGGCCGGTGGCGTGGAGAGCATGAGCCGCGTGACCATCGGCTCCGACGGAGGCGCCTGGGCGCAAGACCCCGAGACCAATATGCAAACCGCGTTTGTGCCCCAGGGCATTGGCGCCGACCTGATTGCCACCTTGGATGGCTTTAGCCGCCACGATGTGGATGCTTATGCGCTGGAATCGCAGCGCCGCGCCACCCATGCGCAAGCCCAAGGCTACTTTCACCGCTCGGTCATGCCGGTACACGACACCATGGGCAATGTGATTTTGGGCCGTGACGAATTCATCAAGCCCAACACCACGCTGGAAGGCCTGGGCAGCTTGAAGTCGGCCTTTGAGCAAATGGGCGCCATGGGCTTTGACCAGGTGGCCCTGACCCGTTATCCGCAGGTGGAGCGCATCGACCATGTGCACCATGCGGGCAATTCTTCGGGCATCGTGGATGGCGCCGCAGCGGTGTTGATCGGCTCGGAGGCCGCCGCCAAAGCCCATGGCCTGGTACCGCGCGCCCGCATTGTGGCCACCGCCCTGAGCGGCGCAGACCCCACCATCATGCTGACCGGGCCCATGCCCGCAGCGCGCAAAGCCCTGGCCAAAGCCGGCCTGCGCGTGGACCAGATTGATCTTTTTGAAGTGAACGAGGCCTTCGCCGCGGTGCCCATGCGCTTTATGAAAGAAATGCAGGTGCCGCACGACAAGGTCAACGTCAACGGTGGCGCGATTGCGCTGGGCCACCCGCTGGGCGCCACCGGCGCCATGATTTTGGGCACCCTGATTGATGAGCTGCACCGCCGGGGCCTGCGCTACGGGCTGGCCACGCTGTGCGTCGGTGGCGGCATGGGCATTGCAACGATTGTGGAAAGAGTCTGAACATGAAAACCATCCAATACCAACTCCAGGACGGCATTGCCACAGTCACCTTTGACGAGCCCGACTCGCCCGTCAACACCATGTGCGCCCAGTGGAAGGACGATATG
>CANBQX010000111.1 GCA_947371775.1 Comamonadaceae bacterium | reverse complement strand
TGGGTGAAGTGCTCAAGCCTTTTATCTTTTTGGACCGCTTTGAGTCGCCTGCGAACGGTCAGGCACCGCGCTTTGGCATGCACCCGCATTCGGGCATTGCCACGCTGACCTACCTGATCGAAGGCAGTACTCACTACGAAGACACTACGGGCACCGAGGGCGCACGCGGCCTGCTTCCGCAGGGCGGTGTGGAGTGGATGATGGCGGGCGGCGGTGTGTGGCACCGTGGTGGGCCCGCCGACCATGAGCGGGTGTTGGGTTTTCAGCTGTGGGTGGCGATGCCGCCCGCGTTGGAATTGGCCGAGGCCTACAGCCTGTACCTTGATCCCGCAGAGGTTCCGCAGGTGGGGCCCGCCCGCGTGTTGCTGGGCCGCTATGGCGGGGCGAGCTGCCCGATACCAGCGCCGTCCGACATGACCTATCTGGGCGTGCATTTGAAAGCGGGGGATACCTGGAATTTCGAACTTGCTCCAGGTCACACCGTGGCATGGGCCGCGATAGGCGAGGGCAGCTTGTCGGCGCCAGACGCTTTGCGCACGGGTGATTTGGTGGTGTTATCCGCGGACGCCGGGTCGATCACCTTCAAGGCGATTACCGCCACGGCCTTTGTCGTCGGCTCCGCAGTTCCGCACCCCCAACCCTTGCACATGGGCTCTTATTCGGTGCACACCAATGCGCAGGCGCTGGCCCTGGGCGAAGCGGGCATTCGCAACCGGGCGCAGTTGCTGCGAGAGCAGAAGCGCTTGTAGGGGAGCCTCAAACAACCGAGGGTGGCAGCGTCACCGGCTTGGAGCCCAGGTGCATGCCCGAGTCCAGCAAGATGAACTCGCCAGTCACGGTGTGCGCCGCGTCGAGCAGCCAGATGATGGACTCGGCTACGTCTTCGGCGGTGCAGGCGCGCTGCAGCGGTGTGGAGCGCTCATACGAGGCCTTGACTGCTTCATAGCCCTGCTGGCCAATGCCTTCTTTGAACCAGCGTGTGGTGATCAGGCCGGGGCAGACCGCGTTGACCCGGATGTGAGGCGCCAACTCGCGCGCCAAGTGCAGCGTCATGGAATTGACCGCGCCTTTGGACGCCACATACGGCACCGAAGAACCAATGCCCAGCGCACCGGCCACCGAGGACACGTTGACGATGGCACCCTGCTGCGCCTTGAGGTGCGGTACCGCAGCGCGCGTCATTTGAAAGGTGCCCACCACGTTCACGCCGATGATGTTTTGAAACACGCTGGCGTCTAAGGCGTCCCAGTTGCCGGCCCCGGCAAAGGTGGTGATGCCTGCGTTATTGACCAGGCCGTCCAGCCGCTGCCAACGTGACACAGCAGCCTCCACCATGGCCCGACAGGCCGCGTCGTCCGCCACGTCGCCTTGCACCACGAGCGTGTCGGCACCCGCTGCGCGGCAGGCGGCCTCGGTCTCTTGGGCCTCGGCTGCGCTTTTGGAATAGTTGATCAGCACGTTGTAGCCCCGGCGCGCCAAGCCCACGGCGGTGGCTGCGCCCACCCCGGTGGCCGAGCCGGTGACGATGGCTGCTTTGCGTTGGTTCATGTTGCGGTCCTGTGTTGCGGGTGAAACCAGCCCGCATTGTGCAGCCTCTGTGGCGGGTCAGGCCAAGCGCTCAGCCAGCCGCTGCGGCAAGCGCCGGTCTTGAAACAAAGTGCGCACATCCTCCACGCCAAGGTAGCGCGCACCGTCGGCATCGTCTTTGCCGAGGACCTCCAGCAGCACCGGCCATTCGCCGTCCATGAGGGCGCGGTCTATGCGTCGGCGTGTTGCGCGCGCGCGTTCAAAGTTGGCGTCCATCATGGCGGTGACTTCGTGCGAGGACAGGCCCAGCTCGCTGTCGCCCTGCAGCGTGCGCTTGGTGCTCGCGAAGCTGGCCAAACGCTGAAGCTCTTCGGGCTGGAACTGGCCATGCGCATCCAGAATGCGCGAGCCACTGCCATGTTTGTTCAAGGGCCCGTCACGCAGCATGCCCAAGTGCAGGCCTTCGCGCACATTGCGCAGCAATGCAGCCGGTGAGAGGCCATTGGCAATCGCTGCAATCACCAATATCTTGCCGCCCTTTTCATTTTGGCCGCTGGCCTGCAGCAAGGTGTCGCGCACCTTGGTTAAGCGCTCCACATCGTCATTGAGCCAACCGCCCGCGACCAGCGCGCGCAGAAAAGGGCAGGGGTTGCCCGAGGACACCGGCATCTGCGGTGAAGGGACAGCGTGGGTTTCTTGCAGGGTCATGAAGGTGCCTCCGATGGAAATTAGTTGTCATCTTATATATTTAATTTGGCGATGGCGGGTTGAATCCTGTCTTTCGTGTTCCAGGCCCACCGTGCGCAAGTCACCTCGGCCCCTTAAACTGAGTGGCGACTCGCCTCTGCGGCGACACCCATTTTTGTTTCAGATCCGGACCGACCATGCCCCTCTTCCAAACCCTCCCGACCTTTTCTGCCAGTCGCCAAGCCACATTCGTCCTGACCACGCTGGCGCTGGCCGCTGTACTGGCAGCGTGTGGCCCCAGCGCAGCGCCCCCTGCGGGTGGGCCGGGCGCAGGCGGCGGCGCACCGCCACCGGCCGAAGTGGGCGTGGTGACGGTGAGCACGGGCGACGTGGGGCTGGTGACTGAGCTGCCGGGCCGCCTGGAAGCCTCTCGCGTAGCGCAGGTGCGGGCGCGGGCGGCAGGCATCTTGCAGCGCCGCCTGTTTGCCGAGGGCAGCAGTGTCAAAGCTGGCCAGTTGCTGTTTGAAATCGACGACGCCCCCTACAAAGCGGCTCTGGACAGCGCGCTGGCCAATGTGGCCAAAGCCGAAGCCAATCTGGGCCAAGCCAGTGCCCTGGCCAAGCGCTACGAGCCTCTGGCCGCCGCCAAGGCCGTGAGCCAACAAGAGCTGGTGGCCGCCCAGGCCGCCCAAAAACAGGCCGAAGCCGATGTGGCTGTGGCCAAGGCGGCGGCACAAACCGCGCGCATCAACCTCAACTACGCCGCTGTGACCGCGCCGATTGCGGGCAGCATTGGCCGCGCTTTGGTCACCGAAGGCGCGTTGGTCGGTCAGGGTGAAGCCACGCCGCTGGCGGTGGTGCAGCAAATCAATCCGATGTACATCAACTTCACCCAGTCGGCCGGGGATGTGATGAAGCTGCGCCAGGCGCTGGACGCGGGCAAGCTCAAGCGGGCCAGCGGCAGCCAGGCCGCCAGCGTGCGGCTGGTGATGGAAGACGGCAGCGAATACGCCCAGGCCGGGCGTTTGCTGTTCTCTGACCTGACGGTGGACGCCAGCTCCGGCCAAATCACGCTGCGCGCCGAAGTGCCCAACCCCGCCGGCACGCTCTTGCCTGGCTTGTATGTGCGGGTGCGCGTGGAGCAGGCCCAGGCCAGCAATGCGATTCTGCTGCCGCAACAAGCGGTGACGCGTTCCGCCCAAGGCGACACGGTGATGGTGGTGGGCAGCGATGGCAAGGTCAAACCGCGCCCGGTCAAGGTCGGCGCACAGCAGCGCAACCAGTGGGTGATTTTGGAAGGCCTGCAAAGCGGCGAACAAGTGATGGTGGACGGCTTTCAAAAGCTGCGCGGTGAGGCGCCGGTCAAAGCCGTGCCCTGGGTGCCACCAGGCAGCAAACCCGCCGCCCCCGCCAGTGCTGCAAGTGCGGCCAGCGCGGCCAGTGCCTCAGCGGCTGCCGCCAGTGCGGCCTCGGCCACCCCGGCCGCATCGGCTGCCAGCCGCTAGGACGCACACGCCATGGCCCAATTTTTTATCGACCGCCCTATCTTTGCCTGGGTGATCGCCCTCTTCATCATGGTGGCGGGCGCGGTGTCCATCACCCAGCTGCCGATTGCCCAGTACCCGCCGGTAGCGCCGCCCTCCATCGTGGTCAGCGCGGTCTACCCCGGTGCGTCGGCACAAACGCTGGAAGACGCCGTGCTGGCGGTGATCGAGCGCGAAATGAACGGCGCGCCCGGCCTGATTTACATGGAGTCAGTGGCGCAGGCCGACGGCTCGGGCACCATCACGCTGAGCTTTCAGCCGGGCACCAACCCCGACCTGGCACAGGTGGAAGTGCAAAACCGCCTGGGCCGCGCTACACCGCGCTTGCCCCAAGTGGTGACGCAGCAGGGCGTGCGGGTGGACAAGTCGCGCAGCAACTTCTTGCTGTTCACCATCCTCAATTCCGACGACCCCAACTGGGACCCGGTGGCGCTGGGCGACTATGCCGCGCGCAATGTGCTGCCCGAGTTGCAGCGCGTGCCGGGCGTGGGCCAGGCGCAGCTGTTCGGCACCGAGCGCGCCATGCGCGTGTGGATCGACCCAGCCAAGCTGCTGGGCTACAAGCTGTCGGCCAACGATGTGAACAACGCCATCCGCGCGCAAAACGCGCAGGTGTCGGCCGGTGAAATCGGTGCCCTGCCCAATGTGGCCGGTCAGGGCGTGGCGGCCACCGTCATCGTCAATGGCCAGTTCAGCACGCCTGCGCAGTTTGGCTCTATCGTGCTGCGCGCCAACCCAGATGGCTCCACCGTGCGCTTGCGCGATGTGGCGCGCATTGCGCTCGGCGGGCAGAGCTATGCCACCTCGGCCCGCTTGAATGGCAAGCCTTCCACCGGCGTAGGTGTGCAGCTCTCGCCCACGGGCAACGCGATGGCCACCGCCAAAGCAGTGCGGGCGCGCATGCAGGAGCTCGAGAAATTTTTCCCCAAGGGCATGGCCTGGACGATTCCCTACGACAGCTCGCGCTTCGTCGATATCTCTATCCGCCAGGTGACTGAGACGCTGCTCGAAGCGGTGGCACTCGTCTTCTTGGTGATGTACTTGTTCTTGCAAAACTGGCGCTACACCGTGATTCCCACCATCGTGGTGCCGGTGGCGCTGCTGGGTACTTTTGGTGCACTCCTGGCGCTGGGCTTTTCGATCAACGTGTTGACCATGTTTGGCATGGTGCTGGTGATCGGTATCGTGGTGGACGACGCCATTGTGGTGGTGGAAAACGTCGAGCGCATCATGAGCGAAGAGGGCCTGTCGCCGCTGGAGGCCACCCGCAAGGCCATGGGCCAGATTTCGGGCGCCATCATTGGCGTGACGGTGGTGCTGATCTCGGTGTTTGTGCCGCTGGCGTTTTTTGCAGGCTCGGTGGGCAATATTTATCGCCAGTTCTCTGCGGTCATGGGCATCTCGATTGCGTTCTCGGCGCTCATGGCTTTGTCGCTCACACCCGCCTTGTGCGCCACTTTGTTGCTGCCGGTCGAGAAAGGCCAGCACCATGCCAAGGGCGGCTTTTTTGGCTGGTTCAACCGCGGCTTTGCGCGCACCGCCAAAGGCTATGAGCGGGGCGTGGCTCGCATCTTGCCGCGCGCGGCCCGCTACCTGGTGATTTATGCCGCGATCGCCGGTGCTGCGGGCCTGGTGTATGGGCGCCTGCCCACGTCCTTCCTGCCCAACGAAGACCAAGGCACCATGCTCATCAACGTGCAGTTGCCGCCAGGGGCTACGCAAGAGCGCACCCGCGAGGTGATTCAGCAGGTCGAAGGCTTCATGCTCAAGCAACCCGAGGTGCAAAGCATGGTGGGCGTACTGGGCTACAGCTTTGCCGGTCTGGGGCAAAACGCAGCCCTGGGCTTTATCACGCTCAAAGACTGGAAAGAGCGCGCCGGCCCTGAGCACTCTGCGCAGGCGCTCGCCGGGCGGGCCTTTGGTGCGCTTTCGGGCATCCACGATGCCTTTATCTTTCCGCTCAGCCCGCCACCCATTCCGGAGTTGGGCAACGCCTCGGGCTTCACTTTCCGTTTGCAAGACCGCGCGGGGCTGGGCCACGACGCGCTCTTGGCCGCACGCAACCAGCTCATGGGCATGGCGTCCAAAAGCAGCGTGATCACGCAGGTGCGTCCCGACGGTTTGGAAGACGCGCCACAGCTGCAGCTCGACATTGACCGCGACAAAGCGCAAGCCTTGGGCGTGGGCTTTGATGCGATCAACGCGGTGATTGCCACCTCCCTCGGCTCGGCCTATATCAACGACTTTCCCAATGCCGGTCGCTTGCAGCGCGTGGTGGTGCAGGCCGATGCGCCAGCGCGCATGCAGCCCGATGATTTGCTGCGCCTGAGCGTGCTCAACACGCGTGGCGAGCCGGTGCCGTTCGCGGCCTTTGCCAGCACACGCTGGATCAAGGGCGCCATGCAAACCGTGCGCTACAACGGCTACCCCGCCATGCGCATTGGCGGCAGCGCCGCACCCGGCTTCAGCACCGGGGACGCCATGGCAGAAATGGAAAAACTCGCCGCCCAATTGCCTGCGGGCTTTGGCTATGAATGGACCGGCTTGTCGCGCGAAGAAAAACTGGCCGGATCGCAGTCCTTGATTCTTTACAGCTTTGCGATTTTGTCGGTGTTTTTGTGCCTGGCTGCGCTGTACGAGAGCTGGTCGATTCCGCTGGCCGTGGTGCTGGTGGTGCCCCTGGGTGTGCTTGGCGTGCTGCTGGCCACCCTGCTGCGTGGCTACGCCAACGATGTGTA
>CANBQX010000110.1 GCA_947371775.1 Comamonadaceae bacterium | reverse complement strand
ACGACTCTGCGCCGATGATAGTGCGGATACCCTTGTGAAAGTAGGTCATCGTCAGGCTATTCACCCAGAAAACGCCCCATCATTCGATGGGGCGTTTTTTTTTGGTCTCGGCTCCCCTTGAAATGGAGTCGAATGGCCTTATCATTAGCACTCGTAGGAGTTGAGTGCTAACAAACACTTTTCTCCTCTGTGTTGTGCCTGCCCCCAAACGCTTGGGGTGTCGGCTTGTTACCTGTTTCTAAACCTAGGAGATTCCTCATGAAACTGCGCCCATTGGCAGACCGCGTGATTGTGAAGCGCGTTGAAAGCGAAACCAAAACCGCCTCTGGCATCTATATCCCTGACAACGCCGCCGAAAAGCCTGACCAAGGTGAAGTGCTGGCCGTGGGACCTGGCAAGCGCAATGACAAAGGCGAAGTCGCTGCGTTGACCGTCAAAGTTGGAGACCGCGTCTTGTTCGGTAAGTACAGCGGACAGACCGTCAAGGTCGATGGCGACGAACTGTTGGTGATGAAGGAAGACGACCTGTTTGCAGTGGTCGAGTCGAAGTAATCCACCCCTGATTAAACATTTGGAGAATAGAACATGGCAGCAAAAGACGTAATTTTTGGCGGCGAAGCCCGCGCACGCATGGTTGAAGGCGTGAACATTTTGGCCAACGCGGTCAAAGTGACTCTGGGTCCCAAGGGCCGCAATGTGGTGCTCGAGCGCTCTTTCGGCGCCCCCACCGTGACCAAGGACGGTGTGTCCGTGGCCAAAGAGATCGAACTCAAAGACAAGCTCCAGAACATGGGCGCGCAAATGGTCAAGGAAGTGGCTTCCAAGACCTCTGACAACGCAGGTGACGGTACGACCACCGCTACCGTGTTGGCCCAAGCCATCGTGCATGAAGGCATGAAGTATGTGGCCGCTGGCATGAATCCCATGGATCTGAAGCGTGGCATCGACAAAGCGGTGACCGCCTTGATCGAAGAACTGAAAAAGGCTTCTAAGCCCACCACCACCACCAAAGAGATCGCCCAAGTCGGATCCATCTCCGCCAACAGCGACAGCAGCATTGGCGACATCATTGCCAAGGCCATGGACAAAGTGGGCAAAGAAGGCGTGATCACCGTGGAAGACGGCAAATCGCTGGACAACGAACTCGACATCGTCGAAGGCATGCAGTTTGACCGCGGCTACCTGTCGCCCTACTTCATCAACAATCCCGAAAAGCAAGCGGCTTTGCTGGACAACCCCTTTGTGCTGTTGTTCGACAAGAAGATCAGCAACATCCGTGACCTGCTCCCCACGCTGGAGCAAGTTGCCAAGGCTGGCCGTCCTCTGCTGATCATTGCAGAAGACGTTGAAGGCGAAGCCCTGGCGACTTTGGTGGTCAACACCATCCGCGGTATTCTGAAGGTCGTGGCTGTGAAGGCTCCTGGCTTTGGTGACCGTCGCAAAGCCATGCTGGAAGACATCGCAATTCTGACCGGCGGCAAGGTGATCGCTGAAGAAATCGGTCTGACCCTGGAAAAAGTCACCTTGGCTGACCTGGGTTCCGCCAAGCGTGTCGAAGTGGGCAAAGAGAACACCATCATCATCGACGGTGCCGGTGCCGCTGCTGACATCGAAGCCCGCGTCAAGCAAGTGCGCGTGCAAATCGAGGAAGCGACCAGCGACTACGACCGCGAAAAACTGCAAGAGCGCGTGGCCAAGTTGGCCGGCGGTGTGGCAGTGATCAAGGTCGGCGCTGCGACCGAAGTCGAAATGAAAGAAAAGAAAGCCCGCGTGGAAGATGCATTGCACGCCACCCGCGCTGCGGTGGAAGAAGGCATTGTGGCCGGTGGTGGTGTGGCATTGCTGCGCGCTAAGCAGGCTGCTGGTGCCATCAAGGGCGACAACGCGGACCAAGAAGCCGGCATCAAGCTGGTGCTCAAGGCCATTGAAGCGCCTCTGCGCGAGATCGTCTACAACGCAGGTGGCGAAGCCTCTGTGGTGGTGAACGCTGTGTTGGCCGGTAAGGGCAACTACGGCTTTAACGCCGCCAACGACACCTACGGCGACATGATCGAGATGGGTATCCTGGATCCCACCAAGGTGACTCGTACAGCTTTGCAAAACGCCGCATCTGTGGCGTCTTTGATGTTGACCACAGAGTGCATGATCGCTGAAGCCCCTAAGGATGACTCCGCAGGCGGCATGGGTGGCATGGGCGGTGGTGACATGGGCGGTATGGGTGGAATGGGCGGCATGGGCATGTAAGTCCACGCCGGTTCAACGCAGTCCTCAGGGGCTGCGTCACCAAGAAAAAGCCCCGCGCGACGCAAGTCGGGCGGGGCTTTTTTGTGGGCGAAATGTCTTATCGCGCCAAGGCCTTGAGTGCGAGCTTGATGCCATCACTCACCCCCACGTCCTCTGGCAAGGCTTTCAGAGCCAGTGCCGCCTCTTTGTCGTTGTAGCCCAGGGCCAGCAGCGCCTGCAGGATGTCCGACTGCGCACCACTGCTCGCGCCCAGGGGAGCACCCATATCAGCCCCCAGCTTGCCTTTGAGCTCGAGCAGCAGGCGCTGCGCTGTCTTGGCGCCAATACCTGGCACCTTGGTCAGTCGCCCGGGCTCCTGCAGTGTGATGGCTTGCGCCAAATCGGCCACTCCCATGCCCGAGAGCACCGACAAAGCGGTGCGTGGGCCCACGCCAGAGATCTTGATGAGCTCGCGAAACGCCGCGCGTTCCTGCGCGGTGCCAAAGCCGTACAAAATTTGGGCATCTTCGCGCACCACAAAATGCGTCAGCAGCGACACCCTTTCACCCAGCGCGGGCAGGTTGTAAAAAGTGCTCATGGGCACTTGCACCTCATAGCCCACGCCACCACAGTCCACCATGACCTCCGGGGGGTTCTTGTCGCTCAGGGTTCCTGTGAGTTTGCCGATCATGCGCTGCCTTCTGTGTAAATGCCTATCATCGGGCATGCGGTGCGCGCCTCCCATGCGCATCCCCCCAATCCCAGCCCGGAATTATCGACTTGATTCTCAGACACCTTTTCTCGCCGCTTAACAACACACGCTTGTCCCACCTGTGCGGCCCCACCGACGAGCACTTGCGTACCATCGAGACCGCCTTAGGTGTGCGCATTGCGCACCGCCATGAGCAGTTCAAAGTGGACGGCCCCAAAGTCCAGGCCCAGCGCGCCATGGATGTGCTCCAAGCCATGTATGAGACGGCTGCGCGGGCTATTCCGGCGGCGACCGTGCAATTAATGTTGTCGGGCGACGGCTCTGCCGAGCTGCAAGACGGGCCCACGCTGTCCACCCGACGCGCAGACCTGAAACCCCGCAGCACCAACCAGGCGCTGTATTTGGACAATATCGCCAGCCACGACATCACCATCGGCATTGGCCCGGCGGGTACCGGCAAAACCTATCTCGCCGTGGCAGCTGCGGTGGACGCCTTGCAGCGCAGTGCCGTGCAACGCATTGTGCTGACCCGCCCTGCGGTGGAAGCGGGCGAGCGACTGGGCTTTTTGCCGGGTGACCTCAATCAGAAAGTCGATCCCTATTTGCGCCCGCTTTACGACGCGCTTTACGACCTGATGGGCTTTGAGCAGGTGCAAAAAGCCTTTGAGCGCCAGGCCCTCGAAATCGCGCCGTTGGCTTTTATGCGCGGGCGCACGCTGAACAATGCCTTTGTGATTTTGGACGAAGCGCAAAACACCACGCCAGAGCAAATGAAGATGTTCCTGACGCGCATCGGCTTTGGCACCCGGGCTGTCATCACAGGCGATGTCAGCCAAATTGACCTGCCCAAATCACAGCTCAGCGGTTTGATCGATGCAGAGCGCACCTTGCGCCGCGTCGACGGCATTGCCATCACCCGTCTGACCAGTGCAGACATCGTGCGCCACCCCTTGGTCGCCCGCATCGTAGACGCCTATGACGCTGCACGTGCGCAGGAAGAAATGGCGCTGGCCCTCAGCCTGGGCACTGTGCTGCCGGAGCCGGAGGCCGAAGCGCCCCGCACCGGCTTGCCCAAAACCCGTGCCCCCCGTCGCAAAACCACGCTGTAACTCTATGCTCCACACACTCGCCTTGTCATTGCAATTCGGCAAACTGGCAAACGCCGAACTTCACCGTGCGGCGCTGCCCCGCCACAAAGTCGCGCGCTGGCTGCGCAAGGCCTTGGCCAGTGACGCTGAAATCACCGTGCGCATCGTTGACGCCATGGAAGGCCAGGAACTGAACCGCGAATACCGCAACAAAGACTACGCCACCAATGTGCTCACTTTTGACTACACGCAAGAACCGGTGGTGAGCGCCGACCTGGTGCTGTGCGCGCCGGTGGTCGCTCAGGAAGCCCATGCGCAGGGCAAAACACTGCAAGCGCATTACGCCCACCTTATCGTTCACGGTGCCCTTCATGCCCAGGGCTGGGACCACGAGCTGGACGAAGATGCGCAGGTGATGGAGCTGCGCGAATCCGAGATCATGGCGCGACTTGGATTTGACAATCCCTACGCTGGCTGAGCCTTGAAGGAGACTTCACACCATGAACGCCCCCGTGAACCCCGCGCAGCTGCAAGCCGCGCACCCCGACGTTAGCCTCGACGACAAATACACCCTGCGTTCCGGCACCGCGTTCATGAGCGGCGTGCAGGCCTTGGTGCGCCTGCCCATGTTGCAGCGGGTGCGCGACTTGGCAGCCGGCAAAAACACCGCAGGCTTTATCAGCGGTTACCGCGGATCGCCTTTGGGTAATTACGACCAGGCGCTGCAAAAGGCACAAGCCCATTTGAAAGAACACCATGTGGTGTTTCAGCCCGGCGTGAACGAAGAGCTGGCCGCCACCGCCTTGTGGGGTACGCAGCAGCTCGGCTTTGCACCGCCGGGCGTCAACAAATACGACGGCGTGTTTGGCATTTGGTACGGCAAGGGCCCCGGCGTGGACCGTTGCTCCGACGTGTTCAAGCACGCCAACATGGCCGGCACCACCCCCTGGGGTGGGGTGATTGCGGTGGCGGGTGACGACCACGTGGCCAAGAGTTCCACGGCCGCACACCAGAGCGACCACATCTTCAAGGCCTGCGGCACGCCTGTTTTTTTCCCGACCAGCGTGCAAGACGTGCTCGACCTGGGCGTGCATGCCTTTGCCATGAGCCGCTTCTCCGGCGTGTGGGCGGGCATGAAAACCATCCAGGAAATTGTCGAGTCCAGCGCTTCGGTCGATGTCGACGCCCACCGGGTGTGCATTGCGCTGCCCACCGACTTTGCCATGCCACCTGGCGGCGTGCACGTGCGCTGGCCGGACGCGGCCTTGGAGCAAGAAGCGCGTTTGTTTGACACCAAGTGGTACGCGGCGCTGGCCTATATCCGCGCCAACCGGCTGAACTACAACGTGATCCATGGCCCCAAGGATCGCCTGGGCCTGATGGCCAGCGGCAAGGCCTTTAACGACACCCGCCAGGCGCTCAGCGACTTGGGGCTCGACGACGCCACCTGCCAGCGCGTGGGCATTCGCCTGCACAAGGTTGCCGTGGTGTGGCCTCTAGAGGCCCAGCTCACCCGCGAATTTGCCACCGGCTTGCAAGAAATACTGGTGGTGGAAGAGAAGCGCCAGGTCATCGAATACCAGCTCAAAGAAGAGCTGTACAACTGGCGCGCTGATGTGCGCCCGCGTGTGCTGGGCAAGTTCAACGAGATGGACGGCCAGGACGGCTTTGGCGGTGGCGGTGAATGGTCCATGCCCAACCCGAGCGCCAACACGCTGTTGCGTGCCAACGCCGATTTGTCGCCCGCCTTGATCGCGCGGGCGATCGCCCAGCGTTTGAAGCGCATCGGCGTGGATGCCGATGTGGCGGCGCGCATGGATGCGCACATCGCCATCCTGGACGCCAAAGAGCGCGCCATGACGAGCTTGCAGCTGGGCGCACCTCCCACCGATAGGCAGCCCTGGTTTTGTTCGGGCTGCCCGCACAACACCAGCACGCTGGTGCCCGAGGGCTCGCGTGCCATGGCAGGCATTGGCTGCCACTTCATGACCATCTGGATGGACCGGGCTACTCTTGGCTTTACCCAAATGGGTGGCGAGGGCGTTCCCTGGGTGGGCCAGCAGCCCTTTGTGCATGACCAGCACATGTTCGCCAACCTGGGCGACGGCACCTATTTCCACAGCGGCCTGCTGGCGGTGCGCCAGTCGATTGCAGCGGGCGTCAACATCACCTACAAAATTTTGTACAACGACGCGGTCGCCATGACCGGCGGCCAGCAAGTGGGCGAGCGACCCGAAGGGCACAGCGTCGTACAGATCGCGCAGAGCATGCGCGCTGAAGGCGCACAGCGCATCGTGGTGGTCACCGATGAACCCGACAAATACGCGGGTGTTCGTGATTTGCCCACGGGCGTATCGGTGGAGCACCGTGACGCCCTAGACCGCATTCAGCGCGAGTTCCGCACCATTTCTGGCACCACCGTCATCATTTACGACCAAACCTGCGCCACCGAAAAACGCCGCCGCCGCAAGCGCGGCACCTTGGTGGACCCCGCGGTGCGGGTGGTGATCAACGAGCTGGTTTGCGAAGGCTGTGGCGACTGCGG
>CANBQX010000109.1 GCA_947371775.1 Comamonadaceae bacterium | reverse complement strand
TCGCGCACGCGGGTGACGTCCAGCACCTGGGCAAAGTCGCGGTGCTGCTTGGTGATCCACAGCCCCACATCGGTACAACCGGCAACCAGTTGCGCCTGAGGGTGCGCTTTGCGCAGGGCCAGGAGTTCGGACAGCTCGGTGGGCGCGGCATACGGCACAGGCAACGGCTTAGCCTTGCGGGTGGAAGGCGCAAGTGCTTGGTGTTCGGCCTGCGCCACTTGGGCCAGCGCCTTCAAGCCGCTGCGCACCGCGCTTGTGTCCAGCCGCGTTCGTGGCAGCTGCGCCATGGCCACAGCCGCGTCCAGGATGGGGCGGTAGCCGGTGCAGCGGCACAAATTGCCCGACAGGGACTGGGACGCCAGTTCGCGGTCGATGGCGCGAGGTGGGTGCTGCTCTGACAAGGCCACCAGGCTCATGACGAATCCGGGCGTGCAAAAGCCGCATTGCGAGCCGTGGCATTGCGCCATCGCGGTTTGGGCCGGGTGCAGGCTGCCGTCGGGCGCGGCCAGGTCTTCCACGGTCCACAGCACCATGCCGTCCACAGAATGCGCCAGCTTGATGCAACTGTTCACAGCGCGGGTTTGCAGTTTGCCGTCGTGCAATTCACCGACCACGACCGTACATGCGCCGCAGTCGCCCTCGCCGCAGCCTTCTTTGGTGCCGGTAAGGTGCAGGTCTTCGCGCAGCACTTCGAGCAGCGTCCGGGTGGGGGTCACCTGGGAGAGTGTGTGCACCTGCCCGCCCTTGAGGAAGCGTACCGGCTTGCTAATTGCTTGAGAGTCCATTCAATAGGTCCTTTGTGCATCAAATAGGTGCAAGGGTAAATCAGGTCTTAATCACCACACCCGAGCCGTTAGCATACGCATACATTCCAAATTGATAACTCACTGTTGCGACTTTTCCTGAAATAACCGCATGAACGCCCCCCGCCTTCAACTCTCCGGCATCACCAAAGCCTACCCCGGCGTGGTCGCCAACAGCGAAGTTTCGCTCACCGTGCGGCCCGGCCAAATTCACGCGGTGCTGGGCGAGAACGGTGCTGGCAAGTCCACATTGATGAAAATCATCTACGGCTCGGTCAAGCCCGACGCCGGACAGATGGCTTTCAACGGCCAGCTAACGCACATCCGCAACCCCAACGAGGCGCGGGCGCTGGGCATCAGCATGGTGTTTCAGCACTTCAACCTGTTTGACACCATCACCGTGGCAGAAAACGTCTGGCTTGGTCTGGACAAAAGCATCAGCCTGCAGGAAGTGACCGAGGGTATTCAAGAAAAAGCCACGCGCTACGGCCTGGACATCGATCCAGCGCGGCCGGTGCACACCCTGGGCGTGGGAGAGATGCAGCGGGTGGAGATCATCCGCGCCTTGCTCACCAATCCCCAATTGCTGATTTTGGAC
Organism: Comamonadaceae bacterium; assembly: GCA_947371775.1. Lineage (GTDB taxonomy): Bacteria > Pseudomonadota > Gammaproteobacteria > Burkholderiales > Burkholderiaceae_C > Allorhodoferax. The sequence continues at coordinate 5,174 of CANBQX010000109.1, read as the reverse complement.
GAGCCCACGTCGGTGCTCACACCGCAAGCGGTCGAAAAGCTTTTTGTGGTGCTGCGCCAACTCGCTGCGGAGGGCTGCAGCATCTTGTACATCAGCCACAAGCTGCATGAAATCCGCGCACTGTGCACCGCGTGCACCGTCTTGCGCGGCGGCAAAGTGACTGGCGTGTGCAATCCGGCGCAGGAAACCAACGCGTCCTTGTCGCGCCTGATGATCGGCAGCGAGCCGCCCAAGCTGGTGCACAACCCCCGCACACCGGGCGAAGTGCGCTTGCTGGTCCGTAGTTTGAGCTTGGCGCGCGAAGAGCAGTTTGGCGTCGACTTAGACGCGATCAATCTGCAGGTGCGCGCTGGCGAGGTGGTCGGCATCGCCGGGGTCTCCGGCAACGGTCAAAAAGAATTGCTGTACGCCTTGTCGGGCGAAGACTGCCGCGCGCCTGCGGGCAGCATCCGCATGGGCGCCCACGACGTGTCGGCCCTGCATCCGGGGGCGCGGCGCAAATTGGGTTTGCATTTTGTGCCCGAAGAGCGCCTCGGGCGCGGCGCGGTTCCTACCTTAAGTCTGGCGCAAAACCTGTTGCTCACCCGCAATGAGGCTATTGCCGCGCCGGGATTTCTGGGGGGCTGGCTGTGGTTGGAAACGCTGGAAGCGCAGGCACGGCGCATCATCGAGCGCTTTGGTGTGAAGGCCAATGGGCCAGGAGCTGCCGCACGCTCGCTCTCGGGTGGAAATTTACAGAAATACATTGTGGGGCGCGAAATAGACGCGCAGCCCAGCCTTTTCATCGTCTCCCAGCCCACCTGGGGTGTGGACGTAGGGGCGGCCGCGCAGATCCGCGCTGCCATCCTGGCCTTGCGTGACGCGGGGTGCGCCGTGTTGGTGGTCAGCGAAGAAATTGAAGAATTGTTCGAAGTCTGCGATCGCTTGCATGTGATTGCCCACGGGCGGCTGTCGCCCTCGGTGGCTGCGGCCCAGACGACCCTGGAAAAGGTAGGTGAGTGGATGAGCGGTTTGTGGAGCGCAGCATGATGTCTTGGAAACTCCAGGTTCGACCCCAAGCCTCCCGGTTGTGGACCTACGGCTCGCCGGTGCTGGCGCTGGTCTTGACCGTGCTGATTGGCGTGGTGCTCTTCAAGTTGCTGGGCAAAGACCCTGTGCGGGGGCTGCAGGTTTTCTTTTGGGAACCTATCAAAACCGGTTATGCCTTGGGCGAGCTGGTGGTCAAGGCCACGCCGTTGCTCTTGATTTCTCTGGGCTTGGCCGTGTCCTTTCGCTCCAATGTGTGGAACATCGGGGCTGAGGGGCAGTACATTTTGGGCGCCGTGGCGGCCAGCGGCGTGGCCCTGATGGCCGACAAAACCACCGGCAGCGCCATTGTGGTACTGGTACTTTTGGCTGGCATTCTTGGCGGTATGGTGTGGGCAGGTATCACGGCCTTGCTGCGGGACCGCTTCAATGCCAATGAAATCCTGGTCAGTCTGATGATGGTCTATGTGGCGGTGCAGGTGCTGGGCTATTTGGTCTCAGGTCCTTGGAAAGACCCGCAAGGCTACAACTTCCCTCAGACCCAGAATTTTGAAGCCGTGACGCGCATTCCCAAATTGTTTACCGGTTCGCGCATGAGCATTGGCGTGCTGTTTGCCTTGCTCGGGGTGGGCGGCGTGTGGGTGTTTTTGTTCCGTACGCGTGCGGGTTTCGCTCAGCAAGTGGGCGGTTTGGCACCTGCGGCAGCGCGCTATGCCGGTTTCTCTTCACGCCAGGCGCTGTGGACGGCCCTGCTGGTGTCCGGCGGTTTTGCCGGGTTGGCAGGTGCTTTGGAAGTGGCCGGCCCGATCGGGCAGCTCACGCCCTATGTGCCGGCGGGCTACGGTTTTGCCGCCATCATCGTTGCCTATGTCGGTCGCTTGCACCCCGTTGGGCTGGTGTTCTCCAGCCTGCTGATGAGCATGTTCTATATCGGCGGCGAACTCGCGCAAAGCCGCATGGGTTTGCCCAAATCGCTCACTGGCGTGTTTCAAGGCCTGCTCTTGTTCACGCTGCTGGCTTGTGACACCTTGGTCAACTACCGCCTGGTGCGCCAGGCCCAGGCTTCTGCCAAGCATTAAGGAATCACTGCACCATGGAAACGTACGCGCTACTTATCGCCGCCACGCTCAATGCCGGTACGGTACTGGCTTTGGCCTCGTTGGGCCTGTTGATCAATGAGAAGGCCGGCATCGTCAACCTCGGTGCGGAAGGCATGATGTTGTGCGCCGCCATTGCCGGCTTTGCAACCGTGGTGCATACGGGCAGCGATAGCCTGGGTTTTGTTGCGGGCATGGCGGCTGGCTCCTTCATGGCTGCCGTGTTTGGCGGTTTGGTCATCTGGTTGAACACCAACCAGTACGCCACCGGCTTGGCCCTGAGCCTGTTCGGTGCCGGCTTTTCTGCTTTCGCCGGTGTGAGCTACGTGCAGGAAAAAATGCCTGAGCGCCCTAATTTTGCAGTTCCCGGCCTGTCAGACATTCCTTTTGTGGGGCCTGCGCTGTTCAGGCATCACCCCTTGGTCTACCTGACCGTGATGTTGGCAGCCGCTTTGGTTTGGTGGCTGTACCGCACCCGTGCTGGTTTGGTATTGCGCAGTGTGGGTGAGCGACCGGAGTCCGCACACTCCCTGGGCTACCCCGTGCGCTGGATCCGCCTAGGTGCCGTGGTGGCCGGTGGCACGCTGTGCGGCTTGGCGGGCGCCTACATTTCCATCATTTACACGCCGCTGTGGGTCGAAGGCATGGTGGCAGGCAAGGGTTGGATTGCGCTGGCGCTCACAACGTTTGCCACCTGGCGCCCTGGGCGCGTGCTGCTGGGTGCTTATTTGTTTGGCGGCGTGACCATGCTCCAGTTTCATTTGCAGGGCATTGGTGTGGATGTACCCAGCCAATTTCTCAGCATGTTGCCTTATGTTGCCACCATTGTGGTTTTGGCGCTGATTTCGCGCAATCCGGCATGGATTCGGATTAATATGCCTGCTTCCATCGGAAAACCGTTTTACCCTGGATCCTGAATTTTTTAACCTTGACTTCACTCTTCACAAAGGAATTGAAATGACAGATGTGCAAAAACGTTCGCTGCTCAAGCTCGCAGCTCTGACCGCGGTGGCTGCGGCCGCCTTGGTTGGTTGTGGCAAAAAAGAAGAGGCCGCTGCACCCGCCGCAGCACCTGCATCGGCTGCAGCGCCCGCTCCCGCCAAGCCTGAGCCGCTCAAAATCGCCTTTGCCTATGTGGGCCCTGTGGGTGACGGCGGCTGGACTTTTGCACACGACAACGCGCGCAAAGCGCTTGAAAAAGAGTTCGGCGACAAGGTCGTCACCAGTTTCGTGGAAAACGTGCCTGAGTCCGCCGACGCAGAGCGCGTGATTCGCGACATGGCGAGCCAAGGTAACAAGCTGATTTTCGGCACCACCTTCGGCTACATGGAAACCATGCTCAAAGTGGCTCCGGACTTCAAAGACGTGCACTTCGAGCACGCGACCGGTTACAAAACCGCCGACAACATGCGCACCTATGACAGCCGCACCTACGAAGGCGCCTACATGGCTGGCGTGATTGCCGGCAAGATGAGCAAGACTGGCACGCTGGGTGTGGTGGCATCGGTGCCAATTCCTGAAGTGATTCGCAACATCAACAGCTTTACCTTGGGCGCTCAAAGCAGCAATCCCAAGGTCAAGACCAAAGTGGTGTGGGTGAACGAATGGTTCAACCCACCAAAAGAAACCGAAGCAGCGACCAGCTTGATCAACGGCGGCGCCGACGTTCTGTTCCAGAACACCGACTCTCCTGCCGTTCTCAAGACCGCACAAGACAAGGGCAAGCGCGCCTTTGGTTGGGATTCCGACATGACCGCCTATGGTCCCAAAGCCCACTTGGCCTCTAGCGTGATTAACTGGACCCCCTACTACATCAAGGCCACCAAAGACGCTTTGGAAGGCACTTGGACCACCGGTGGCGTGTGGTGGGGTGTGAAAGAAGGCGCGATTGACTTGGTGTCCATCGCTGAAGACGTGCCTGCTGAAACCAAAGCCAAGGTTGACGAAGTCAAAGCCGGCCTGAAAGACGGCAGCTTCGCCATCTGGAAGGGCCCTCTGGTGGATAACACCGGCAAGACGGTCATCAAAAAGGGTGAAGTTGCTGATGACAAGTTCCTCAGCGGCGTGAACTTCTACGTCAAGGGCGTGGAAGGCAAGGTGCCAGGCGCGAAGTAATTCCTCGCTCCTGCATAGAAAAAGGCCGCTCTCGAGCGGCCTTTTTTGCGGGCGTTCGCCAGGTGCAAAAGCTGCTAACGGATGCGAGGTGGCTTTGCGCGTTGCTCTGGCGTGGTGAAGTAGCTCGCGCCTTGGCCCGCACGGGTGTGGGCTACTTTCAGCTCCTGGCGCGCCACGGTGCGCAAATGCACTTCGTCGGGCCCGTCCATCAGGTGCATGGCACGGCCCCAGGACCAGAAATCGGCCAAAGGCGTGTCAGGTGAGAGGCCCATGGCACCAAAAATTTGAATCGCCCGTTCCACCACCCGTGTCTGTAAACGTGCCGCCACCACCTTCACTGCGGCGATGTCCGATTTGATTTGATCTGCGGCGTCGGGTTCATGGTCCAGCCGCCAGGCCAGTTGCAATACCAACAACCGGGCTTGGGTGATCTCGATGCGAGAGTCGGCAATCCAGTCCTGCACATTGGCAAAGTCGGACAGGCGCCGGCCAAAGGCCTGGCGTTCCAGCACGCGCTCGCAAGCGAGTTGCAGGGCGAGCTCACATTGGCCGACGGTGCGCATGCAATGGTGCACTCGGCCCGGGCCCAGACGCGCTTGCGCCATGGCAAAACCTTCACCCCATGGTCCCAGCACGTGGTCGCGCAGCACGTGAACCCCACGCAATCGAATCTCACAGTGGCCTTCGGGTGCCAGGTGGTTGAGCACGGAGATATTGCGGACCACCTCCACGCCTGGCGTATCCAAGGGCAGGAGCACCATGCTGTGGCGGTGGTGGACTGTATCGGGCTGATTGCTAGGCTCTGCAGGTGCAAAACCTTGATCCGAATGGCGGCACATCACGATCAGCAGTTGGCACTGCGGGTGCGCCGCTCCGGTGATAAACCATTTGCGGCCGTTGAGCACCAGCGTGTCGCCATCGACGGCCACCTCGGTT
>CANBQX010000108.1 GCA_947371775.1 Comamonadaceae bacterium | reverse complement strand
CCAGGGTAAGCTGCGGAAAACGGGCCGTACATCACATCGGCCCGTTCAATTTCTTCAGGCGTCACCATGCCCCAGCGCGGCGCATAGGTCGCACCATTGCCCAGGTAGTTGGAGAGCAGAATGCCATCGGCATAGACCGCCGAGCGCGCGCTGTTGCCGGTGCCGGACGCGCGACTGGACAGCACCGCATGGTTGTAGTCGCCGATGTAGCGCCTGCGCACCACCAGGCTCGGAAGGTACTTGAGCACATCTTCGCTATCAGTGGCGTTGATGGTTTGCTCAATCTGGGTGCGGGAAATGCCCTCAATCGTGGTGGGAATTTCGGTGGGCAGGGATGTTGGGCGTCCGCCCACCACCGTGACCATACCCAGCGATTTGACGGGTGCAGTCTCGTCAGCGGGATTTGCGGAAGTCGCTGCTGTCTGCGCAGCCGCCGACAAAGAGAGGGACAGGGGGAATGCGATGGCCAGCGCCAGCGCGAGAGGATTTTTTCTCATGGTGATTGCGATCAATGAATGGTTTGCGTCCGCGCAGGCACACACCCTGCCAATCGGCCAGGTGCAATAAAACGGCGGCGCGAAGGACCTGCGGCAAGCGCAGGACGAAATCAGCCCTTAAGGCTTGGCGGGCGCCTCATGCATGTGCTGGTGTCCACCGGCGTCGCCCTTGGGTGCAGCGGTGCTGACTGGCACTTTGATGTCCAGCGTGCTCTCCGTGCCCTTGGCGTCTTTGAAGCGCAGCGTCACTGGAATCGTGGTGTCTTTTTGCAAAGGCACTTTCAAGTCCATCAGCATCACATGAAAGCTGCCGGGCTTGAGCTCGACCGCCTTGCCTGCGGGCAGGCGCAGGCCATCAGGAAGCGCGCGCATTTGCATGACGCTGCCGTCCATCTTCATTTCATGCACCTGGGCCAGTCCGGCCACACTGCTGCTGACGCCCACCAGGGTGCTATCCGCTTTGGCGGTGAGCGTCATGAACGCACCACTGGCTTTTTGGCCTTGCACCGTGGCACGCGCCCAGGCGTCTTTGACGTCGACGGTTTGGGCAAAGGCCTGGCTGGTCAACAAGGCAGCGGCAACGATCAGGGCGAGAGAGAGATTGCGGTTCATAAGAACTCCAAATGAAATAAACGGCTCAGTGCGCGTGGGCATCGCTGGACTGTACATCCAGCACTTCCAGAAGCGCGGCGGGCGATTTCAGCCCTTTGGTTGAGGTACCACTCGCGGGCACTTCCGCCCAGTCGTTGGCACCTTTGGCACAGCTTTGCAAGACCTTGAACCACACCGGACCAGGCTTGCCCGGGGTGGTGCCGCGCACGACGAATTCGTCGTAGTAGTCGGTGGGCAAGGCATTGTCCGGGCCGTTGGCGGTCCAGGTGATTTCCAATACTCCTTCGGTGTATTTCTTGCCATGGCTTTCATAGGGTGTCTTCAAAGGCCCGACCTTGGTGCTCAGGCTCCAGCCGGCTTTTGGCATGGGCTGGGCACCGTTGAAGCCGGCAGGAATCGTGACGCGAATGGAGGTGGTGGACTCAAGGTCGCAGCCATGGCCCACACGAAAGGTCGCACGGTAACTGGTGTTGGCCGCAGCCGCGGGGTCTTGCAGCACCACATGGGCAAAACTGCTGCTGCCCAGGCAGAGGGTGAAGACGGTTGCGAAAACGCGCGTGAATAGGGATGTCATAAAAATCTTTTTCTCAAAAGGCTGCGATAGCGCAGCACTGAAATTCGATACTCCCGACAGCGCCAAACAATGCAGGGCTGCAGGTAAAAGGGAATTGAAGCCTGGTGGGTGCGCAGTTCAGGCGAACCGAGGCCTGGCATCCACCGGGTGGCGAAGCGGACCTGCAAGGCCCGACCGCGCCTTAGACCAGCGCCGGGGGGCCGCGACCGGGTGGGGGCGCTGCGCTGCGCCAGGTCCGCGCGGCAACAAGGGGCTGCGCAGCCAGCGTCTCTTGCGCTGAAACGAACAGGTCCGTCGCCGCAGCCGCAGAGGGCGGCGCACCGGCCACCAGGCACAGCGCGCAGTCCATCGCATGGGCGGTTTGCCCAACGGGCGTGCCACTGTCGGCGTCCACCAACATGACCATGCCCGAGGCGGTACACACCATGCGGCTGCCCTGCGCTTGCGCCAAGGGCGCAGCAGCGGCCAGGCCCAGCGCCAGGCACCACCACAGCAGCGCGGCGCGCGCAAACTGGCGTGAGGTGCGAAAGGTGTGCAAGAGCGACATGGGCCGCAATTATGGCAGGGCGGGGCTGCTATCCTGCGCCCATGACAAGCCTGTTTCACCTCGCCATCCACGTTCACGACCTGCAGGCTGCGCGCCAGTTTTATGGCACGGTGCTGGGCTGCACCGAAGGCCGCAGCACCGACACCTGGGTGGACTTTGACTTTTTCGGCCACCAGTTGTCGCTGCACCTGGGCCCGCCTTTTGCCACCACACGAACAGGCAAGGTGGGCGATGCGCTGGTGCCCATGCCGCACTTTGGGCTGGTGCTGGACTTGGCCGACTGGCAGGCCTTGGCACAACGGCTGCAATCCGCGCAGGTGGAGTTTGTGATGGAGCCACAGATTCGCTTTGCCGGGCAAAGCTGCGAGCAATGGACCATGTTTTTCCTCGACCCCTCGGGCAACCCCATAGAAGTCAAAGGCTTCGCCAACCTGGACACGGTGTACGCACCATGATGAATTACACCTTCGCCTCCGCCACCATATTGTTGGTGCTCATCACCGACCCGATCGGCAATATTCCGGTGTTTGCCAACGCGCTCAAGCACGTTGCGCCGCAGCGCCGCGCCAAGGTCATCTTGCGTGAGATCTCGATTGCCTTTTTGTTGCTGCTGACCTTTATGTTCGTGGGCGAGGGCTTTTTGCGCGTCATGAACCTGAGCGATTTGTCGCTGCAAATTGGCGGCGGCGTGATTTTGTTTTTGATCGCACTGCGCATGGTGTTCCCGCCTCCCGAAGCGCAGGAGACAGAGCAGTTGGTCGAACCGCTGATTGTTCCGCTGGCCATCCCGGCCATCGCAGGCCCCTCCGCATTGGCCACGGTGCTCTTGCTGGTGTCGCAGCAACCGGAGCGGCGCATGGAATGGGTGGCCGCACTGTGCGTCACCATGGCCATCAGCGCCGTGGTGCTGGTGTCGGCCGAACGCATTCAGCGCCTGATAGGCAGCCGCTTGACGACTGCGGTGGAGCGCTTGATGGGCCTGGTGCTGGTGTCGGTGGCGATTGAAATGATGCTGCGTGGCGCCAAGACGTTTGTACTTCAATTGATGCACCCATGAGCGCACTTAAAACCCACATCGCCCGCAACTTTGTGCGGCTCTACACCCACCCGGGGCTGCGCCGCTTGCGCCGCGCCAAGGCGTCTATGGTGCGCAAACTCACAGGCCGTGCAGCCCAGGTGCATTACTTTCACCAGACCGACGACCCCTACAGCCACCTGTGTGTGCAGGTACTGCAGCGCTTGGCCGCAGCCTATGACATTGCGCTCACACCGCATTTGGTGAGCCCCCCCCAAGACTCGGCCGCACCTGAGCGCGTGCGTTTGGCCCATTGGTCACTGCGCGATGCAAGCACCTTGGCACAGGCCTATGGCCTGCAAGCGCCACCTCTTGAAGCAGGCACTCTGCTAACCGCTGCCGTGCAAGCCACCGAGGCGGCCTTGGCCGCCGCTTTGGATGACGGCACGTTCATCGCGCAGGCAGCGGCCGTCAGTGCCGATCTGTGGCTCGGCCACCCGCCACGGTCAACGGGCGCCAGCGCAGAACGGACAGCCGAGTGCAAAGCCCAGGGCGACGCATTGCGACAAGGCATGGGCCATTACCTGGGCGGCACTTTCTATTACGGCGGCGAGTGGTACTGGGGCCTGGACCGCTTGCACCATTTAGAAGAGCGCCTGCGCCACGAAGGCCTGTGCCGTGATGCGGCATCGCCCTTGATTGCCCCCGTGCGTGAAATCGTGCTGGCGCCACTGCGGGGTCAGCGCCCCACGCCAGGCACCACGCTGGACTACTTTTGCTCCTTCCGCAGCCCCTACACCTACCTGGCCTTGCCGCGTCTGCGTGCCTTGGCCGCCCATTACGGGGCCGAGCTGCGTGTGCGTTTTGTCTTGCCCATGGTGATGCGCGGTCTGCCCGTGCCGGTGGAAAAACGTTTGTACATCGTGAGCGATGTGGCGCGCGAAGCGCAGCGCCTGGGCATGCCTTTTGGCAATGCCGTCGACCCCGTGGGTGCGCCGGTGGAACGGGGCTATGCGCTCTTGCACCGCGCCATGGCGCTGGGCCAAGGGGTGGAATTTGCCGCCTCGTTTTTGCAAGGCGTGTGGGCCGATGGTTTGGACGCGGGCACCGATGCGGGCCTGAACACGATTGCCGCACGCGCAGGTTTTGACGCGGCCTGGGTGCAGCAAGCGCTGCGCAACACCGACTGGCAGGCGGTGGCGGCGGCCAACCGCGAAGAACTGCTGGCGCTGGATTTGTGGGGTGTTCCCTCGTTCCGCGTGAACGACCTGCCTGGCCACTGGGGTCAGGACCGCCTGTGGGTGATTGAGCAGGAGCTGCGCAGCACCTTGCAGTGACGGGCCGTCCTAGACCGGCTGCGCGATGACTTCCTGCGAAATCGCGCCAAACAGGCTGTGGCCGTCCCGCACCTTCACCTCGATCTCGACCTTGTCACCCGGTCGCAGGTACGGGGTGCTGATCTGGCCGTTTTGCACTTGTTCCATGGCACGTTTCTCGGCGATGCAGTGGTAGCCCTTGGGCCATTCACGATGCATCTGCGCCCCGCTTTTGCCTTCTTTGACGACTGCCGGGCTGCTCACCGTGCCGCTTGCGACCAGTGTTCCGGCGCGCACGGCGCGGTGCTGGGCCAAAGACGCGATGAGTTGGCCGAAGGGCTGCGTCATGTCAGCGCCTGCGTCACACAGACCGACTTTGCGGCCGTTCCAGGTGGTTTGCAGTGACAGATTGACCCGGCCTTGCTGCCAGGCCTCGCCCACCTCATCGGTGGTGACTGCCACCGGCGCAAAAGCACTACCCGCGTCGGCGGTGGTGTGCGATCGCCATTGCAGGCGGTTGGCCAAAAGGAGCAAGCGCACGCCTTCAAGTGCGCGCTCCGCCGTGCAAGCTTGGGCGATGTCGCCGGTGGCCACCACCAGCTCGGCGGAAAAATCCAGGTCACCTGCTTCGTGGGTGCAGACGATGGCTGCGTGGGCTCCCAACAGGGCGTCGCCCGCCGAATGCACAGCGGTAGGGGCCCCCTCGGCGGCACCAAGCGCTTCCAAGCCCTGCGCTTCACGCAACAGCGCCGCGTGGCTGCCATAGCCTGCGCCATGCGCCCATTGGTAGACGCGCGGCAGTGGCGCCATGCACTGCGCAGGGTTGAAGGCAAACGCATGGCGCGCCCGCCCGGCGTTGAGTTGCTCGTACAGGTCTTGCAGTTGGGGGCTCAGGTAATTCCAGTCGTCAAGCACCTGCTGCAGGCGGTTGGCAATATGCGAGGGATAGACCGCCTGTGAGAGGTCACGTGAGACGAGGATGAGCTGCCCGTCGCGGCTGCCGTCAAAGTAGCTTGCAAATTTCATGGCGGCATTTTCGCCGCAAAGTCCAAGTGCCGAATGGACGCTCTTGCGGGAGCGCCTAAGCCCGCACCCCAAACACGGCCGTCCACAGTGCCAAGCCCGCAGCGCGCTCTGCGGCCACCGCTTCCACCGGCAGCACGGTAGGCGACTCGTCCAGGCGCGCGCGGTGCTGAATCTGGCGCAGGCTGCGGTAGGCCTGCGCCGCGTCCTCGCCCACACTCGCGGGCAACAGGCCGCAGGCTTGGGCCCGTACCAGCAAGGCGATATTGCCGGCGTTGGCGCGCAGTTCCGCGTGGGCTGCGCCATGCGCCAGCACCAAAAATTGCACCGCGAACTCCATGTCCACCATGCCTCCGGGGCTGTGTTTGACATCAAACATGCCCGCCTTGTCGCGGTGGGCTGCACCCACACGGGCGCGCATGGCGGCAATCTCGTCGTGCAAAGACACCAGGTCGCGCGCGCTGGCAATCACCGCGTCGCGTACCGCATCGAAACGCTCGCGCAAGTCCGTACTGCCCAACACGCAGCGTGCGCGGGTGATGGCCTGGTGCTCCCAGGTCCACGCGGTGTTGGAGCCGCGCTGCTGCTGGTAGTTGGCATAGGCGCGAAACGGTGTGACCAACAGGCCCGCATTGCCATTGGGTCGCAGCGCTGTGTCAATTTCGTACAAATCACCTTCGCTGGTTTTGACGGTGAGCCAGTTGATGAGCTTGCGCACCAAGGCGCCATAAATTTCACCAGCGCGTTCATCCTCGTCGTCATAGACAAAGACGATATCCAGGTCGCTGCCATAGCCCAACTCCAGACCGCCCAACTTGCCATAGGCAATGATGGCCAGTTGCGGCTGTTCACGGTGGCGGGTTTTGAGGCGGGCCCAGCACCAGTCGGTGCAGGTGCGCAACACGGATTGCGCCAAGGCGCTCAGGTCGTCCGCCACCTGCTCCACGGTGAGCCGCCCTTCGATGTCGCGCACCAGGGTGCGAAACACCTC
>CANBQX010000107.1 GCA_947371775.1 Comamonadaceae bacterium | reverse complement strand
GGCGGCGCGGACTTCATGGATGCGAATCCTTCGATCGAGCACGAAGGCGACTTTTACCACTGGAGTGCGGTTCTGCGCAGCGTGTCGGCCTTCGAGATTTACCGCAAGGTCTACCGCGATGTGATCCGCCCTGAGCGGGTGGCGGAGCTCTTGATTCTGAAAGCTGACATGCCGCGCTCGCTGCATGCATCGCTGGTGGAGGTGCTCAACAACCTGGAGCGTGTGACCAGCGACCCCGAGAGTGAAACCCTGCGCCGCGCGGGCAAGCTGCGTGCGCAGCTGCAGTACGGCCGCATCAATGAAATTCTGGCTACCGGTCTGCACGCCTTTTTGACCCAGTTTTTGGACCGGGTCAACGACCTGGGTGTGCAGGTGAGCCGCGAGTTTCTGGTTCCGGTCAACTGAGCCCACCCGAGACACCCCTTGGCCTCAATGCGGGCTATATCGGGCTTTTGACTTCCCGCGCCACGGCTTGTCCCAACTCAATCACCGCCATCGCATAAAAGCTACTCCAGTTGTAGCGGGTGATGGTGTAGAAGTTGTCGGTGCCAGCCACGTACTGCGTGGGGCGCTCGCCGTTGGGGAGTTCGATCAGGGCCAATAGGCCCGGATGCTGGTCGCCACCCTCACCCAGGGTTACGCCTTTTTCGCGCAGCACCGCAGGCGTGAGGCTGGGAACAATGTCGTTGAGCAGCAGGCCAGGCAGATCGACTTTTTGGGCATCGAATTGCACCGGGTAGTGGGTCGGCAAGCCCGCCTTCCAATGAAACGCGGCCAGGTAGTGTGCGACCGAGCCGATCGCGTCGGCCTGGCTTCCAAAGAGGTCGATGCGGCCGTCGCCGTCAAAGTCCACCGCGTACTGTCGCCAGCTTGAGGGCATGAACTGCGCCATGCCCAAGGCCCCGGCATAGCTGCCGCGCACGCTCAAGGGGTCGCGGCCCTGGGCTTTGCACAGACGCAAAAACTCTTCGAGCTCCTGCAAAAAATAGGCAGATCGCTGCGCCGCTCTGGGGTGGGCTGCAGGGAAGTCAAACGCCAAGGTACTGAGCGCGTCTACGGTGCGGTAGCCGCCCATGTGTTTGCCGTAAATGGTCTCGATCCCCAGAATGCCAACAATGGTTGCGGCGCTGACGCCGGTTTCATGCTCAGCCCGCGCCAGGGTGGCAGCGTTGTGCTGCCAAAAGCGCACGCCCGCTGCAATGCGCGTGGGCTCTACTACCCGACTGCGGTACAGCGTCCAGTCCCGTGCAGCCGATGCTTGCCCCGGCGTGACTGCCTTGATGATGCCGGGCATGCGCTTGGCCTTGCCGATGACGCTTCGCACCCAGGCCGGGCGCACACCCATGCGTTGGGCCATGGCGGCGGCCTCGGCCATGGCTGCAGGGTTGTTTTTGTAGCTGGCGCTGGCATCGACCACCGGGCGCTTGGCCGCGCGCACCGGGCCTGCCGATAGCAGCAGGCAAGAGGCAAAGACAAGGCAAATAGTTCGAAAAGTCAAAGCGCGGGAGGAGCAAAGAAAGCCAGGGAAATCCAACACGGTCGTGACGGCGTAAACCCCTCCCACGCGGAACCGCGTGGTAAGCTAAATTGCTTTCTTGACTCGCGGCACATCGTGGCTTGGGGCAGTGAGCGACCATACCATGCAAAAAACTGGCTATTACTTCCATCCCATCTTCCGCAAGCATGAGATGGGCGCGGGGCACCCTGAGTGCCCAGAGCGCCTGGACGCCATCAACGATTGGCTACTGGCCACCGGGGTCTTGGATGCCTTGCACCCCTACCAGGCACCGCCAGCGCCCATCACCGATTTGGAATTGGCCCACGGTCGCATGCACATCGCGGCGATCCGCGGACTCACCGATGGATTGCGTGAAGAGATCGATGCCGGTGGCCCCACACACGCTCAGATTGACCCGGACACCAGCCTCAATGTGCACACCTGGGACGCGGCCCTGTGCGCCGCCGGTGCGGCACTGGCCGCCACCGATGCCGTGATGGCGGGAGAGCTGGAAAATGCGTTTTGTGCCGTGCGTCCACCCGGCCACCATGCCTGCCGCGACAAAGCCATGGGTTTTTGCTTTTTTAACAACGTGGCCATTGCGGCCCGCTATGCGCTGGAGCGCCACGGACTGCAACGCGTGGCCATCATCGACTTCGATGTGCACCACGGCAACGGCACCGAGGACATCGTGGCGGGCGACCCGCGCATCCTCATGGCGAGTTTCTTTCAACACCCGTTCTATCCGCATGGCGGCGCACAGTCAGACGCGCCCAATCTGGTGAACGTGCCATTGCCTGCGTACTCCAAGGGTGATGCGGTGCGCGCGGTGGTGCAAGACCACTGGTTGCCGCGTCTGGAAGCCTTCGCGCCCGAGATGGTGTTCATCAGCGCGGGCTTTGACGCGCACCGCGAAGACGAGATGGGGCAGATGGGCTTGGTGGAGGCCGACTACGCCTGGATCACCGAGCAGATCAAGGCCGTAGCGCAGCGCCATGCCAAGGGGCGCATCGTGTCCTGCCTGGAAGGCGGCTACCACTTAGACGCTCTGGCACGCAGTGTGGCGGCACATATCAGGGTCTTGGCCGATGTCTAGCACGCACACCCGCATTCCCCAGCCGATTGATGACTTTGTGGGCTGGCTGAGCGCGTTTTCTCAGCCCAGCGTCCTGTTGGAACTGGCCGCGCTGGCGCTGTGCGCGCTCTTGGCCTGGGGCATGGTGCGCATGCTGCGCCAGGCGGTGGGCCGCGATGAGCGCTCGGTGATGTTCGGCCGCAAAGACATTGACGGCGTGCTCTTTCCTTCGTTGCTGCTGTGTCTGGGCTACGGTGCGCGTGCGGTGCTGGATCGCTCTATCAATGTCGCAGTGCTGGATGTTGGCGTTCCGGCGCTCGTTGCGCTGGTGGCTATTCGCACCGGTGTCAAGGTTATGCAAATCGTGTTTTCGCAGTCGCGCTGGGCGCGCGCGATGGAGCAGACGATTTCCTGGTTGGCTTGGCTGGTCATGGTCTTGTGGGTCAGTGGTCTGCTGCCAGCGATATTGAACGCACTCGATCAGATCGGTTGGAGTGTGGGCAACACCCATTTGTCTTTGCGCAAGATCGTGGAGGGGCTGCTCACGGCCAGCGTGGTGTTGATATTGACGCTGTGGATGTCCGCCGGCATCGAGGCGCGCCTGCTGCGTTCGGCCACCGGCGATGAACTGTCATTGCGCAAGGCCGCCAGCAATGCCTCGCGTGCCTTGCTCTTGTTTGTGGGTTTGATGGTGGCGCTGTCGGCGGTCGGTATCGATTTGACGGCGCTCTCCGTGCTCGGTGGCGCCTTGGGCGTCGGTATTGGTTTCGGCTTGCAAAAGGTGGCGGCCAATTACGTGAGTGGCTTTGTCATCCTGACCGAGCGCAATTTGCGCATCGGCGACTATGTGCGGGTGGAAAACTTCGAGGGCAAGATCACCCAAATCAATGCGCGCTACACCGTGGTGCGCTCGCCCACCGGGCGTGAATCCATTGTGCCCAACGAGACCCTGATCAGCACCCGTGTCGAAAACCTGTCCTTGGCCGATGCCGTGGTCGCCCAAAGCACACAGGTTCAAGTGGTCTATGACAGCGATGTACAGCAAGTGATGAACGCCCTGATTGCCGCCGCTGTCACCCAGCCGCGTGTGCTCAAAGACCCGGCACCGTCGGTGCAGCTGTCCCAGTTTGCCGCAGAGGGCATGGAGTTCACCCTGCTGTACTGGATCAACGACCCCAATCAAGGGCAGGGCAATTTGCGCTCCGACGTGAATGTGGCACTTTTGCAAAACCTGCGCCAAGGGGGTATTGCGATAGCGGCCCCACCCCGTGCGGCGACGGTGGCAGGAAGCGCGAGCCCTGCGCCGCTGGTGTGAGCGCTGGCGCAGGCTACAAAAACACCGTACACTAGTGTATTGAATGCCTTGTACGGCAATGAATTTCATGAAAGTGACTGGCTATGACTGACTTGGTGGTGCGCAAACTCTTGGTGGATCTGAACACGCCTTTCTCCGCCCGATGGAATGGTGGCGACGCGTTCCGCTCGGCTTTTTTCAATGCTTTGTCGATGAGCTTCCCCGTGGGCGAGCAGTTCTTTATGGACTCGGTGCGCGCGGGATTCAAAACGCTGCCGGACGAAAAACGGGCCCAATTTGCGACCGAAGTGCAGGGCTTCGTCGGCCAGGAGGCCACGCACCGGCGCATCCATGCGCTGTTCAACGGGCATTTAGACCGTTTGGGTTTCACCAATGCCATGGAGCAGCGGGCGATTCGCCGGATTAAAAAGCAAGCCCATTTGCCGGCCCGTATGCATGTGGCGGGTACTGCCGCCACCGAGCATTTCACCGCCTTGTTTGCCGACTGGATGTTGCGCCACCCCGAGGCACTTGAAGGCGCCGAGGAGCGCTTGCAAACCCTGTGGCTGTGGCACAGCGCCGAAGAGTCCGAGCACCGCAGCACCGCGTTCAATATTTACCAAGCCATGGGTGGCAGCCAGCGCACACGCGTGCGGGTGTTTCACTATGTGACGGTGATCTTTATGTACGACCTGTTCTGCCAAACGGTGCGCAATTTGTGGCACGACCGCGCTTTGTTCAAGCTGAGCACCTGGCGCAGTGCGTGGACCTTGTTGCTTGCCAAAGACGGCATGCTGCGCGCCAACGTGGCGCAGTGGCGCGATTACCTGCGTGAAGACTTTCACCCGGAACAACACGATGCCAGCCGCTCGCAAGCCTGGTTACGCGAGAACACTCGCTTTTTTACACCCGTGTCTACACCCGTTTCTGCCTGATCAAGGAGGGTCTGCATGACCTATCACGCGTTCGTGGTCGCGATTGCTATCGCCCTGTACTTGGTTTTTGTCTGGTGGTACGCAGGCAATGGCAAGCCCCTGAGCGCCGAGGAAAAAGCGCATTTCATCGCCGAGTTTCAAAAGCGCATGCAAGGCACACGGGAGGAAGGTCTGATCGACGAGGCTCAGCAACTCATGGCCAGCGACGATGGCAAAGAGTTTGTCATGCACAACTGTGTGCGCTACCGCTCCAAGGCCCTGTATCCGCCAGGCCACCACTACAGCGATGACCCGCGCGAAGCCGATAAGCGCTACGGCAAGGCGATCATTCCTCACCTGCTGCGCCGCGCTTGCATGCCGGTGTTTATCGCTAGGCGCAGTGGGCGTTTCATCGATTGCCCGGGCGTGCCGGACTGGCACTATGTGGCCATGGTGCGCTACCGCAGTCAGCGTGATTTTTTCAACTTTGCGCTGGCCATTAGCGACACTGGCATCGATGTGCACAAATGGGCTGCCATTGAGCAAACCGTCGTTTTCCCGGTCAAACCCATCGTCAGCTTCATCACGGTGCGCATCCTCGTGGGCGGCTTGTTGGCCTTGGCAACCGCAGCCCTGATCACCCTGACCTGATGGTGCTGCCCGTCGCTTTCAAAGGAGCGCCAGGCTCGCCCTACACGCGCAAGATGACGGCGGTTCTGCGCTACCGCCGCATCCCTTACCGCTACTTGCTAGGAAGCGCGGCGGACAAGGCGGGCATGCCCAAGCCCAAGGTTGAACTGCTGCCGACGTTTTACTTGCCGGACGCCCAGGGCGTGCTGGAAGCGGTCACCGACTCCACCCCCTTGATTCGCCGGTTCGAGAACGACGTTGTGGGCCGCAGCGTGATTCCGTCGGACCCGGTGCTCGCCTTGATCGACGCCGTGCTGGAAGACTTTGCCGACGAATGGGTCACCAAGGCCATGTTCCATTACCGCTGGGTGTTCGCGGACGCCATCGCCAAGGCCGGTGCGGTTCTTCCGGTGCACTTTGTGGGCATCACTGCCAACCCAAGCGTGCTGGACACCGCGCAAACGCAATTTGCCCAGCGCCAAATTGCTCGCTTGGCCGTGGTCGGCTCTAACCAGCACACCGCAGCGATCATCGAGTCTGGCTATGAGCGCTTGGTGGACTTGCTGGACGCCCATTTGCAGACGCACGCATTTTTGATGGGGCAGCGTCCTGGGGCGAGTGATTTCGCCTTGTATGGCCAGCTGACGCAACTGGCGCATTTCGATCCCGTGTCGGCGGCGCTGACACTGGAGCGCTCGCGCCGCGTGTTTGCGTGGGTAGAAATGCTGGAGGATCTCTCCGGTCTGGAGCCTATGGAAGGCGACTGGGCGGGTGCCGACGCGCTCTCGCCCACCTTGCTCGCACTGCTGAGCGAACTGTCGCAAGGCTATCTGCCCGTGCTGCTGGCCAATGCCCGTGCGCTGGCGCAGGGTGAAAAACAGATGAGCGTCGACTTGCCCAGCGGGCGCTGGCAGCAGGCGGTCGTGCCTTACCAGGCCAAATGCCTGCGCTGGTTGCGCGAACAGTTTGTAGCGCTTGATGAAAAAGCCCAGGCCCGCGCCCAGGCGACTTTTGAAGCCACGGGTCTGACTGACCTGATTTATGCTTCGGTTTAAAGCCGTCTAGACACCGGCACACCCAGCCCCAACGAGGAGACAAAAAATATGAAAACCCGACATAAATGGGGTCTGGCGCTGCTAGGCCTGATCGCGCTCAGCGCCTTGGCGTATGCCAACCGGATTTACGTGCTGCAGTATTCGCTGGGCTGGTA